>CAZELC010000130.1:0-7959 GCA_964512865.1 uncultured Bacteroidales bacterium | reverse complement strand
CATTCTCTTTTCAATTGCTGCCGCGAATGGCTAACAAAAAGAGGCATGGAGGCAATGGATGGCCCTGTTAACTTTGGCGAAAATGATAATTTCTGGGGCTTACTAGTTGAGGGTTTTACTCATCCGGCTTACGGCATGCCTTACAATAAACCATACTATAAAGAGCTATTCGAAAGTTATGGCTTTAAATTTTACTTTGAACAGGTAAGCAACCACCTTGATCTGACAAAACCTTTTCCTGAGAGATTTTGGAAAATTGCCGACTGGGTAAGACAAAAACCCGGATTCAGCTTTGAACATTTTACTTTTAAAAATCAGGAAAAGTTTGTTAAGGATTTCAAAACTGTATATGATGATGCATGGCAGTTTCATGAAAATTTCACTCCAATAAATGAAGAAACTCTTAGAGATACTTTAAACTCAGCAAAAGATGTTATCGATGAGGAGTTCATCTGGTTTGCATATTTCGAAAATGAACCAATTGCTTTTTTGGTGATGCTTCCCGATATAAATCAGATACTTAAGCACCTTAATGGCAAACTTTCTCTATGGAATATTATTAAATTCATTTATTACAAAAAAACAAAAGCAATTACAAGAGCCAGAATTACAATAATGGGTGTTGCGCCGAAATTTCAAAAATCAGGAGTTGAATCTGCAATATTCTGGCATCTGCAGAAAGTAATGGACACAAAACCACATTACACCGAACTTGAATTATCGTGGGTAGGTGATTTTAATCCAAAGATGAGAGCATTGCATGAATCTGTAGGAGCAGTATTCGGGAAACGTCATTATACATATAGATGCATATTTGTTGATAATGTTGAGATGCACCGTTCGACAATAATCCCAAAAGACACAAAAGAGAAAATCGTTAAAAGTAATTGAGATTGAGACACTTTGTATTACCACTACTATTATTCTTATTAGTTTCTGCTTTTTCTCAAGCGCAGAATGATAGTACTGCTTTGTTAAAATATCAGGAAGGTGTTTATTTTGAGGATGGAATATATCTTAGTTTTGATGAGTTTAAAAATAACTCGCCCAAAATACATGAGTATGAAGTAATAAATGACAATACCTTTGGTGAAATAGGCAGAGTTTTGCTGCGCTTTAATTGCGAAGACGATAAAGGTAATATTAAAAGTTGCAGTGTTAAGGATTGCTTTTGTTATGTCAGGAAAGGAGTTGTTTATATTTATCAGGGTTATTTCGGATATTATTACAGAGCTTTTATTGTAGGAGCATTAACTCATTATTTGGCTTTTTCACATGCGGTAACACCAAAAATGTACATGTCTGACCAGCCTGTAGCTTATGTGGGAAGCACAGAAAATTATCAGGAATTTGTTATTGATTTCAACACAGGGAAAGAAATCCCTTTTAAATACAAGAACTTTTCTGATTTTCTAAAAGATAATGATACGGAACTATATAATCAACTTCAAAAGTCAAAACAGAAGAGAAAAATGATACATAATTTCCTGCTCAGATATAATGAACGTCACCCTATATATATTCCTGTTGAAAAGATTGAGGAATAGTAAAATTCATTATAAAATCAAAATACTAAATATACTCTTTCGGGCTGACTTCATTTGTAGCTACCCTTAGACCATTCATAGCAAGAGCTTCCATTTCGTCTTCACCCGGGTAAATATGAACAGGAGCAATTTTATAAACTCTCCTCATTATTTCATTACAGAACCATTTACCACGAGCCATACCACCTGTAAGAAGAATTGCGTCAACATCGCAGCGCATAACCGTGTACATTGCGCCTATTTCTTTAGCAATCTGATATGCCATTGCTAAAAGTATCTCTTTTGAAAATTCATCACCTTTCTCCGCCTTAACTTCAACTTCATAAGCATCATTAGTACCGCAATAAGAAACGAGTCCGCCTTCACCTGTGATCATTTTTTGAATTTCTTTCATTGTGTATTTACCACTGAAACAAAGTTTTACAAGATCCCCAACAGGAAGTGTTCCGCTACGTTCAGGAGAAAATGGACCTTCACCATCAAGTGCCTGGTTTACATCTATAACAAGTCCTTTTTTATGAGCGCCAATGCTTATACCTCCGCCAAGATGAACGACAATGAGATTTAACTCATGATAGCTTTTGTTCATTATTTTAGCATGTCTGTGAGCAACTGCTTTCTGGTTAAGCGCATGAAAAATTGATTTCCTTTCAAAAAGCTTATGACCTGAATATCTTGCTAATGGCTCAAGTTCGTCAACCACTACAGGATCGGCAATATATGCTCTTGCACCGCTAAGTGATTTTGCAAGGTCATCGGCAATAAGACCTCCCAGATTACTTGCATGCTGTCCCATAACACCAATGCGAAGATCTTCTTTTAACTTTTCATTTACAGCATAAATACCTGATGGTATTGGTTTAACAAGTCCGCCACGACCAACAATTATTTTTATTGTATTAATATCAATATTTGCTTCTTTAAGAGTTTGAAGTATTACTTCTTTTCGAAAAGCAAACTGGTCGGTTATTTTTTCAAATCCGGAAAGTTCTTCTGTTGAGTGTTTTATATTTTTTTCAAAAACTGGTTTTGCTGAATGATATACAGCAATTTTGGTTGAGGTTGAACCAGGATTAATGGCTAAAATTCCAATTGTTTCCATGAAATATGATTAATTTATATAAAATTGTGCAGTGTAAATATATTATTTTTTTTAAAAAGAAGCTGTCTTAAATCTTTATTAATCCTCTGTGAACCTCCTTTAAATACTCCGTGATATCTCAGCGTTTAATTGAATTATAAATTAATACTACACTAAAATAGAATTAAAACAGAGGTTTAAGACAGCCTTTTCAAATTTTATTAATAATTCAGATTACTTAGCAAGCATAGCTGCAAGAGCAATCGAATAAAGCTTAGTCATTTCACTATCGCCTCGTGAAGTAAGAACAGCAGGCACTTTAGCTCCGAAAACTACTGCGCCAAGCTCTGCTTTGCAAAGTTTAGTGCATGTTTTAAAGAATACATTTCCGGATTCGATATTTGGGAAAAGAATACAATCTGCATCACCGGCAACAGGGCTGACCAGCTTTTTGATTTCACAACTTTCCTTATCAATAGCAACATCCATAGCAAGTGGTCCATCAAGTAAAGCTCCTTTTATCTGACCTCTGTCACCCATTTTAGAAATTATTGCTGCGTCAACACAGGCTTGCATTCCGGCTGACATTTGCTCAGTGGCTGCAAGAAGAGCAACTTTCGGATTATTTATTTCTAAAGCATGAGCAGTTTTTATAAGATAATTTGTGATGGCAATTTTTTGTTTTAAATCAGGCAATGGAATTATCGCTACATCACTTACAATCAAAAGTTTGTGATATGTAGGAACTTCTACAACTGTAACATGACTTAAAATTGAATTAGGGCTTTCCATCAGACCTTTTTCTTTATTAAGAATTGCTCTCATATACTTGTCAGTACTAAGAAGTCCTTTCATCAGAATATCTCCTTCGCCTGCATTGATAAGTTCAACAGCTTTTGCACCCGCTTTGTTTTCATCAGCTTCCTGTACAATCCTGAATTTTGTTACATCAACATTATGCTCGGTGCAAACTTTTTTTATGGTTTCTTCATCACCAACTAAAGTTGCGTCAATAAGACCTTTTTGAACTGCCATATAAACTGCAACAATGGTATGTGAATCGTTTGCATAAGCTGCAACCAGTCGTTTTTTTGCTTTACTTTTTAAAATGTCGAACATTTGTTCGAGTTTTGTGATTGCCATTTAATAATCTCCTTTCTTATGATTTTTTTATTTGTTAATTTTTGGGTTCTTTGATTAACTCAATTTTCGATGTGAAATTAATAAAAAATTTGAAAAATCATATATAATTTTTAATTTTGAGAAAAATTGAAAATTATGAATAGCATTAAACAATTCTGCGTCAAAACATTATTCTTTATCGTTTTTATTTTGGTTAATGCCCCGTTTTTATTTTCCCAGAATCTTCCAATATGGAGCACTGAAAGCGAAAAAGCCGGACTTCAGGAATATTTATTAAGTATCGATTCGAAAGGAATTACTAATCCACCTGCTTCAAGAGTGAGAAACATGGCTGAGTGGGAAGAGGTCGACAAGCTATTTATAACTTGGACCAGTTATACTTCTGTTTTAAAAGAAATTGTAAGAGCTGGAAGACTTGAGTGCAGAGTAGTAATAATTTGTTCAGACTCAAATACTGTTAAAACCAGTCTATCACAAAGCCCTGCTGTTCCACTCACAAACATTTCATATTTGGTTGCACCTTATAATAGTGTTTGGATATGCGATTATTTTGCAAACTCTGTTTATAAAAATGATGTCGATTCACTTTACCTTGTTGACTGGGTTTATAACAGATCGGCAAGACCTAAAGATGATACTGTTTCAAGGGTTGCAGCAAAAAAATATAATATCCCTTTGTATCAAACCACAACTTCTCCATACAGGCTTGTTCATACCGGTGGTAACTACATGACTGATGGCTTTGGCAATTCTTTTTCTGAAGATCTTGTTGTTGATGAAAATGCTTCCGGCGGTGGATGGAGTCAAAATCTTACTGAACCACAAATTGACACTATAATGAAGAAATTCATGGGAATAAACAGATATACTACAATTACAAACCTTCCTTACGATGGAATTCATCATATTGATATGCACATGAAGTTGATGGATGAAGAAACTTTGCTTGTTGGTCAATACCCTGCAGGAATTTCCGATGGTCCGCAAATAGAAGCTAATTTACAATATATTCTTTCAAATGTTAATTCTGTATTTGGTACACCTTATAAAATAATTAGAGTTCCAATGCCTCCCGATCCTGCTAATTCGAATCATTATCCAAATAATGGCGGTTCTTACCTGACATACTCTAATGGATTGTTTGTAAACAAAACTTATATTGTTCCAACATATTATACCCAGTATGACACAACTGCAATCAGAATACTGAAACAGAATTTACCAGGATATAATATTGTCGGAATAAATTGCAATTCACCAATTCAGGCTTCAGGTGCTATTCATTGTATTACTCATACTATTGGAAGCCAAGAGCCATTACTAATTTCACATCAGGCGTTAAACGACACTTATAATTCAAGTTCTCCTTATACAGTTAATGCACGAATACTGACAAAAACAGGAGTTATGTCAGCTGAAGTGATGTACCGAACTGATACTAACCAACCATATAATTCTGTGAATCTGACTTTAACAAATGCAATTAACAATACTTGGACGGGTAATATTCCTGCTCAGACAGTAGGTAAAACGGTTTATTATTACATCCATGCAAAGGCAAATTCACTTAAAGAACAAGTTCGACCTATAACTGCTCCAACAGGTTATTGGAAATTTAAAGTACTTGGAACTACAGATATTGCTGAGAAAACTGACTATATGGCTTCTTTGGGAAAAATTTATCCAAACCCTGCAAAAGCGATTACCTGCATCCCGGTTGAATCAAGCAGTTCAATAAATGCTTCATTAACACTTTATGATATTTTAGGAAGAACAATATTGAATATTTATGAAGGTAAAATCCCATCAGGAAAAAGCAATTATTTTATTGATGCTTCAAAACTTGATGCAGGAACTTATATTGTGAAGTTTGTTTCTGATATTAGCATTGCTACTCAGGTGTTAATTGTAAGATAGCTTTGTCATAAAAGAGATTTATTTTCAGTATTTTGTTTATATTCAAAGCATTACAACTAAAATAATCAATCAACGCCTAATATTTGATTACCAAACGGTATAATTTATCAATGAATTTTTAATTGTTTGCTCTCACTATTTAATCAGGTGGATTTTGCTATGTGTATAATTTATTTTCTGGTAAATTCTTTTTATTTTATTTTTGTTATGAATTATAAAAAAGCGAAATTCGTCATTCTATTTTAATCATATCTATATATTGATTTCAATAAATGCTATTTTTGCAAATGAATTATTAATTAATCTATTAAATCGGAATTTTATGAAAAAGATCTTATTGATTGTTTTTGCCGTCTTAACTATGCGTTTGGTATCGGTGGCCGGTACACCACCTGATGAAGGGATGTGGTTACCTCTGCTTATTGAAAGGTTAAACTATGTTGATATGCAGAAGGCAGGTTTGCATCTTACCGCTGAGGAACTTTACACAGTAAATCATGCATGCCTTAAAGATGCAATTGTTGGTCTTGGTAATGCAGAATCCGGATCGATGCATTTTTGTACAGCAGAAGTTGTTTCAGATCAGGGTTTGCTTTTAACTAATCACCACTGTGGTTTTGAAGCAATTCAGGAACAAAGCTCACTTGAACACGATTACCTTACAGATGGTTTTTGGGCAATGAAAAAAAGCGAAGAACTTGCTAGTCCCGGAGTTACTGCATCATTTCTTGTCCGCATGGAAGATGTTACAGCAAAAGTTCTGGCCACGCTAAATGATAATATGACTGAAGATGAACGTGATGCTGCAATAAAAAAGATTTCATCAAAACTTGAAAAAGAAGCTTCCGAAAAAGGAAAATATAGAGTAAACGTTAAGAGCTTTTATGATAATAATGAGTTTTACATGTTCGTTTACACCGTTTATAAAGATGTTCGCCTTGTTGGTGCACCACCATCAGCTATAGGTAAATTTGGCGGTGATACCGATAACTGGATGTGGCCTCGTCATACAGGTGATTTTTCTATCCTTAGAATATATACCGGTCCTGACGGAAGCCCTGCAGAATATTCAAAAGATAATATTCCTTTAAAACCTAAATATCATCTTCCTGTATCATTAAAAGGTGTTAAGAAAAATGATTTTGCCATGATTTGGGGATATCCCGGAACAACAGATCGTTTTCTTACTTCATACGGAGTTAAACTTGCAATAGATGAATCAAATCCTGCTGTTGTTAGCATCCGAACAAAGAAACTTTCTATAATGAAAGAAGATATGGAAGCTGATCCTAAAATTAAAATTCAATACGCTTCTAAATATGCACAATCAGCTAATTATTGGAAATATTTCATCGGGCAGACAAAACAACTTAAACACCTTGATGTATATAATAAGAAAAAACAAATTGAAGATGATTTCACAAAATGGGTCAATGCAGATCAGGGGAGAAAAGATAAATATGGGCAAGCCCTCTCGCTTATCGAACAAGGATATACCGACATGAGAAAATACAATCTCAACCTTAAATATCTGGAAGAAGCAGTTTTTCAAGGACCTGAATTTATATATGCCTCATTTAGTGCGTATTCTTTATATTCAAAACTTCAGCAACAGGATCAGACTAAAGATAAGAAAGTAAAAGAAGCCTTTGCGTCTGATATAAAAATTCTGGCTGACGACTTGAAAACAAAGACGGAAAAGTTCTTTAAAGATTATAATGTTAATACCGATAAAAAACTTTTTATTGCCTTGTTGAAAATGTATTATGATAATGTCCCTAAAGATCAACACCCTGCTATTTTCGGCGAAGTAGAGAAAAAATTTAAAGGTGACTTTAGTAAATGGGCTGAAGATGTTTATACCAAATCAATTTTCGTTGATAAAAAGAAAATGGAGAATTTCCTTGCTAACCCTACCTTTAAAGTTATTTCAAAAGACCCGGGTTTTGCCATTACATTGTCAATGGTTGATTGCATACGTAAAGTTTATGGCGAAATAGGTGATGTTGAGGCTAAGGTTAACAAAGGCGACAGGTTATTTGTTGCCGGGTTGATGGAAATGAATGCAGGTAAAAAATTCTATCCAAATGCTAATTCTACTATGAGAATGACTTATGGAAAAGTACTCGATTATGTTGGTGCTGATGCCATTCGTTATGATTATATGACAACCATTAAAGGTATTATGGAAAAAGAAGATCCAACAAATGATGAGTTCATCGTGCCAGGAAAACTTAAAGAGCTTTATAAAAACAAAGATTATGGCAGATA
>CAZELC010000129.1:0-7967 GCA_964512865.1 uncultured Bacteroidales bacterium | reverse complement strand
TACTTATTATCTTTATAACTTATTAATAAATCTGACAAACAAATTTATTAACTGATTAAAATCATAAAATATGAAAAAACAAATTTTTACAGTAATGATGGTACTTGTGTTATCACTTTTAGCATCACAGGTAAACGCCCAAACAAACCCGAAACAAAAAAAGACAATTAAATCCAGTGCTCAGAATTATATTAAATCACGCGGTCCGGATGAAAATATTAAAACAGGAAGACCAACGGAAGATACTCATGTTGCCCGTCCGGAAAAGACCAGAGGTGAGGTTTGCCAGATATTTCTCTGCAATAACTCAGGATTTGCAATTGATATTTTTGTCAGCGGCAAATGGGAAATTACCATACCAGCTTACAGTTGTTACAATACAGTTGCCTATCAAGGAAAAGTTCAAATTTATGGTAAATCTGTTGGCGGCACAAAGTATTGGGGACCAAGTGAAATTGACTGTGAAAACGAATATTCCTGGGAACTATCTGAATAACCTCAATTAGAAAAAGCTGGTTTGAAGAAATGTCTATGTAATATATACCCCGTATAATTGCATTTTTACAATTATATCATATTACAATTATTAAAAAACATAAAATGAAATTGCGATTTTTTATCTTGCTTTCAATAATTTCAATATTGACAAGTGTAACAAAAATAAATGCTCAAAAGCAATATTGGAATGAAAAACTCATTTTAGTTAAAGGAATAAAATATAATAAAAGTCGTGGTTTAGACGAAAATATTCTGGTAAAAAAACCGGAATCAGATATCCAAGCTGCAAAGCCGGATAAATCGTCAGGAGCATTATGCGAAATTTATCTTAACAATTACACTGGATATAATGTGGATGTCTATATTAACGGAGAATGGAGCGGAACAATAGCAGCTTATAACTCCCAATATTTTTTCACATCTGACTGGAATGCAAAAATATATGGCAAATCAATAGAAGGTAATTATTGTTGGGGGCCAAAAAATATTGAATGTGATTCGGAATATAAATGGGTAGAGCCGGAATAGAACTGATTAAAAGATATTCAGAGCAATAAATAAAAAAGAAATCCTTTACCTTATCAGGAAAACACTGATTTTTTGTTATCAAAATATTTTATAATTTTGGGCTTATATAATTTTTACCGGTAGCTTAAAATTTATTAACAAGTAATGAAGTTCTTGAAATACATTATAATCAGCGCAGTTTTAATTCTGTTAAAATATGATATCTCTTCTGCCCAAAGCAGTGTAATTACAAAACATGCATTAATAATTGCCATAGGTAACTATCCAACCGATTCAACGGGGTGGCCAAAGATTAGTTCAGCTAACGATATACAATTATTAAAAGAAGCTTTAGATTTTCAAGGCTTTGAAGATATAACTGTAATACAGGATTCTGCTTGTACAAAACGAGGAATAATTAAGGCTTTTAATAAGTTTACGGAAAATCTGGAAAATGGAGATATTGCAGTTGTACATTTTTCATGTCATGGTCAACAAATTGAAGATGATAACGGTGATGAAGCTGACAGGCTGGATGAAGCCATTGTTACTTATGACGCACCATCTGGAACCGGCAGATTTGCTCCACCTGATTATAAAGGTGAAAGGCATTTGAGAGATGACGAGTTTGGTAAGCTCGCACTTGAAATGAGAAAAAAACTAGGTAATAAAGGTGATTTACTTGTAATTCTTGACGCATGTCATTCAGGCACTTCGGTTAGAGGAACAGCAAAAATTCGCGGTGGAATGCCTGCATATATATACTCCGGTAAAAAAATAACATCATCCGCCGTGAAAAACGAAGTCTTCATTTACGAAGAACAAAACTCTCCTACCCTTTCAAATTACGTTGTTATTTCTGCTGCCCGTTATTATGAACTCAATTCAGAAATACCTGAACTTGGATGCGGCTCACTTAGCTTTGCTGTTTCAAAAGCACTTAAGGAATGTCAGAAAGACATATCTTATAGAAAACTTTTTGCAGATATTCAGTCGATTATGAATACAAAAGTGCCAGGGCAAACACCAACAATTGAAGGAGATATTGAACATAAGCTTTTCGGAGGTGATATTGTTGTGCAGCAAGCTTATCTGCCAGTTTATGATGTTATTGATGATCGTACCATAATAATTAACGGCGGTAAAATCTCTGGCATTGCCGATAGCACTAAGGTGGCAGTTTTTCCTAACGGGACAACCGATATTAAAGGTAAGAAACCATTAGCAACAGGTATGGTTGTTTCATCTGATAATATTACTTCAAAAGTAATATTGAATTCAGACCTGAGAATAAGTAATAAGGCTACAAAATGGGTGTTTGTAACAGAGAATAGTTTTGATGACTTGCGTGTAAAAGTCAAAATTGGTGAAATAAAAAATACCGAAATAAAAGCTTTTTTGGAAAAAACCCTTGCTGCAAATACGATTCTTACTCTGGTAACCGATTCAACAGCTGATCTTCTAATAACCATGGCAAAAGGCAAAACACCTGTGCTTCTTGATATAATAAATGCAAAAAACGGTACTTTATTTCAAAGCAATTTCAAAAAAGAAAAAACAAATGAAATTATACTCGCATACGTGCAAAGTAAATTCATAAAAGAATTGAAATTTAACAATCCTGATTACAGAATTGAAGCAGAGCTTATTCCTGTAAAAAAAGGAACATTTGAGCCACTTGATATTAAAACTTTTATGAACGAAGGAACACTTGAACTTGACACAAATCAGCAATTCATTATTCGGGTTAAGAATACCGGCAAGCTGGCATGTTATTATAATATTATTGACTTGCAGCCTAATGGGGTAATAAATGCTGTTGTACCATCTAATGATGCTTTGTATTCTAAATTTGGTGCTGAATTCTTTTATCTTGAGGCAGGCAGAACAAAGGATCTTGAATTAATAACAGGTGCTTTTTCACCTTATGGAACAAAGATTTATAAGGTGATTGCTTCAGCCCAACCACTTGATTTGAGATTCCTGATAAACAATGGCGGATCTGCAAAACGAGACAATGAAACTCTTTTTGAAACTATTTTCAGACAATCTTATAATAATCAGGAGAATATTAAAATAAGAGGCGCAAAACCTAAAGCTGTTCCTTCAGATATCGGAGTTAGTACAATAAATTATCCGTTTATAATAAAAAGGAAATAGAATAATTACAGCGCTGCTTTGTTTTTAAATTTGTCAAAATAATATTTTATATTTTCGTCCGAAGGGTATTTTTTTGATGCGTCCTCATAGACAAGTAAAGCTTCCCTGTATAATTTATTTTCTTCAAAATACTTTGCAAGAAGTAATAAATTAACTTCATCGGTAAATTTCAGTGACTTTTTGAACTCATCAAGTTTTGAAACAAAAGCTCTGTTTTGAACTGTTGAAGAAAATTTAAATGTATATCTTATATCTTCAGTTGCAGGGTTTATCCGGCTGCTTACAATCCATTTATAAGTTCGTCCTTCTTCAAATCTGCATGAATATGGATATACAGTTATAAGAGTATCCATAGTTTTTATCTTTACCAGCGGGTTATCAAGTGAATCGGTAATTAAAAAATAATAATCCGTTTTATTGCCAAACTGCTGCCATATAAATGTAACTGCCATATCAATTATCAATGATGAATCAGGCGGCATAAGCATCGGTAAAGCTCCATTTCCTCTTGAAACCACACCAGTTCCCTTATTTATTCCTTTATCATGACTTTTTATTATTTCTGTTTTACAAAAGTCGAGAAAATAAACAGTAACATTCGGTTTTGCTGCATCAGCAAGTTCCATAAGTTTTTTATAATTATATTGACCTTCATTTTTTAAAGTAACCGGTACACCGTCAATTTCTCTGAAAAGAACTGCAGATGAATTCTCCTTGATAATAATAATATCCGAAGCCGATAAAATTTGTTTTCTCACAACAGGTTTTTCTGTTGCTTTCTCTTTCAAATATACTTTCCCTTTTATATCAAATGTGTAAAAGCCTTTGTTTTGAGCGGACAGAGTGATACTCAGAAAGGTGCACAGAATTATTATAAACAAAACTTTTTTCATTTTATTAATGTTTTAAAAATATCGATTTATAACCAAATTTTTTATTTAAAAAAACCACCAGCCCTTCATAAAAATAAATTATGTCAACAGCAAGCAAAATTGTTGCAATTGCAGGCAACATGTCAATTTTATAATTAAAGTATTGATAAATAAGAAATTCAAACCAAAGCAGTAAAACAGATGTTATCAGCTGAATTGATTTACCTGCAAGGTGGAACCACTTATGTCTGTCCTTATAGAAATATACAAATATTGCCATGTGTAAATAACAAAGAATAAAACCAATAATCCATGTAAGCCAAACAGGAATATGGTTTATATAATCCTTATTCAACATCATTGAAATTATATTTGCATGAATATAAACTCCATACATATCAGGGTAAGACCTTCCTGTAATTGAAGAATTAACAGGAGTAAAATGTGCATCTTCAACATCGGTTATTGAACCGTTTGCTTCACCGCAATATCCAAGTAAAACTATTTTATTTTTAAGAATGGAGAGAGCATTAGAAGAATCGAAAATTTCCTTCTTCGAAAATGTCCTGAATTTCTCAAAATCACCTCTATAGTGAATTCCCTCAACCTTTTCATTACGTTCATTTAATTTATTGAATGTTTCAGGTGCAGCAAATAATAAAATCTTTGCAGAAAAGGAAGTATCAATATTACCATTATTTTCCGTAAAAGGGCAAAATGTTCTGGCTGTAGATGTTTCATTTTCTCCATTTATATTTATATAAGCACTTTTAAAATCCCCAAAGTATTCATTAATACCTGTTTTACCAGGGTTACCGGCAACTACAAGCTTTTTTGTATGAATTAATGCATCTCGTAAAATCGAGTCACCGTAATTATCCTTTCTTTCCTTAATAAAAACATCAAATCCAACTACCTTCGGATTATATTCATTAATTTTTTTAATCATCAAACCTAAAGAATCTCTCTTAAGATGACCAATATTAACAACTACAATATTTGTATCAAGTGTTCCCTGATTATTCCTTATTTTCGAATAATATATATTCAGAAAATCAAAATCCTTAAATGCTTTCACAAAAGGATTAAATACCGAGGTATTTATTATTGACAGGCCAAGTATAGCGATAACCAGAAAAGTAAAAGCCGTTGCAAAAAAAGTATCTTTACCAAGGAGATATTTTCTCATGTAAATGTTATTTTTAAAAAATGCTATTTATATAAAATATTGACAAATAAAGTAAATTTCTCTTATATAAAAAAGTAATATTAAAATTTCATGGTCAGCGACATTCCATAAGGAGTAACTCCGGGCTGGAATGAAAGTTTCTTATCATTATTTTTATGAATTGCAGGAATACCATATCCTATCAAAGCACCTACAGCTGCTCCGGTAATTATATCAGTTGGAAAATGCTTACCTGACCGGTATCTCATAAAGCCAACAGCAGACGCAGCCAATATAGTTCCTCCATATATAAATTTTGTGTATTTGCTTTTTGGATTATAATCGCTATAAACTTTAGCCAGAAAAAATGCAGAAGCAAATGCAGCAGTTGTATGACTTGAAAAAAATGACCATTTTGCGTTTTTACCAAGCTCCAATTTATCAGTTATATTAACATCGGGATTATAAATAACAGGACGATACCTCAGCACTGTACCTTTGCAGACAGCCGGAAGAGAATAAGCATAAAGCATCGTCTCAGCATATAAAACAGCTATTGTAAAAAAATCATTACGAATCTGTTTTTGAGAAATCAATACAGACGGCAAGGCCACCAAAGTCACCACTACAATATCGCTGACAGTCGCTGTTGCCGGAGAATAATAATTTGTTGCGCTTCTGTCAAATTTATTAATTGAAGAAGAAGACAGATTATTTATCTCAGAAGATGTAATTGCATTTGTTGCAGAATTAAAATAAAGTGAGGAAGTGCCTGCAATGATTCCTCCCGAAAAAATCGGGATCTCTTTTTTCCAACTTAGTTTATAAGGGTTTTGCGTAAGAACATGATTACAAAAAAGAAGTAAAAAAACAGAAATAAAATATCTGCACATCAGAGTTTTCCTTCGATAAGCAAAATTGTTATTGCATCTTTAAGATCCTCAATTGTGAATGGTTTTGAAATATAATGATCCATTCCTGCATCAAGGCATTTATCACGATCGCCGGGCATAGCATCTGCTGTTAATGCAACAATCGGTATATGAGATTTTCCGTTTTCTATTTCTCTGATTTTTCTTGTTGCAGTCAGTCCATCCATTTTTGGCATGTGAATATCCATAAATATAAGGTCGATTTTGCTGTTTTGATATTTCTCCACACCTTCCAATCCATCACTGGCAATTATTACATCACAGCCAAGTCGAGAAAGGTACTCTTTAACTATCAGCTTATTAACCGGATTATCCTCAACAACAAGCACACTGAACTTATCAGGTCTTAACGGGATATTTTTTTCTATATTCAGGTTATTGTCCATAATAGTTTTATTGTTGACTAAGTTCTTAATTCCCTCATAAAGTTCATTTATTTTTACAGGCTTATTAATCAAACACCCAATATTCAACCTTTTAAAAAGGTTATTTGTATTTTTACCGATTGAGTTGGATGTTAAAAGAATAACTGGCAAATCAATAATTTCTAAATCAAATCTTAACTTTTTTACCATTTCCACACCATCAATCACCGGCATTTTATAATCCACGAAAAGCATTTCATAAGGATTTCCGCAAATAATTGCAGTTTTAATCATAGCTAACCCATCATTGGCATTTGCACAGAAATCTGCTTTTACATCTTTAATTTCCAATATTTCCTTAAGGGCATTACCTCCGGAAATATTGTCATCGACTATAATTGCTTTTTTTAAGCCAATTGATTCAGAATAAACATCCTTTATCCTTTCTTCATCTGAAAATTTCAGTTCTGCCTCAAAAATAAAAGAACTTCCTACCCCAAGCTCACTTTTTACTTTTATTGTACCGTTCATCTCGGCCGCAAAGCCTTTTGCAATAGATAAACCCAGTCCGGTGCCACCATAAACGCGAAAAGTTGATTCGTCAGCTTGAGTAAAGTTTTCAAAGATATAATTTATTTTATTCTCAGCGATACCAATTCCGGTATCATTAATAAAAAATTTAATTTTTGCTTTATCAGCCAATTGCTTTTGCCTGTCGATTGTAACTTTCAATACAATTTCACCCTGTTTTGTAAATTTAACGGCATTACTCAAGAGGTTAATAATAATTTGTCGTATAAGTCTGGGATCGCCAATAAAATATCTTGGCATTTCTTTATCAATATTTACCAGTAATTCCACATCATTATTCTGGCATTTAGGAGCAAAAAGTTGAGCCGCATTTTCAATTAACTCAAGCATATCAAATTTTATTGACTCTACTTGAATTTTTCCTGCTTCCATTTTCGAAAAATCCAGAACATTATTTATTATTTCGAGCAGTGAATATGCAGAATATTTAATATTTTCCAGAAATAGTCTCTGTTCCTTTGAAACTGCTGCTTCAAGCGCAAGGTCAGTCATACCGATAATTCCATTCATAGGTGTTCTTACTTCATGGCTCATAATTGCCATAAAATTACCTCTGGCTTTATTTGCTTTTTCAGCCATTTCTTTGGCGTGCCGTAGTTTTTTCTGTATGTTTTTAACTCTACTTATATCTACTATTGCCCCAATTATTCCAAATTTACCATTTCCTTCCGGGTATAAAGCTTTATGAATAATGACATCTATATTCCTTCCATTATTTAGAATAAATCTTGATTCGTATATCTGTACTTTTTTTTGTTTATATAATTCCAGATCTTTATTATGAAAAAGCTGAGCGTATTTTTCAGGATAAATTTCAAAAACGTTCTTACCTGAGATATCTGCTTCTTTAACCTCCATCAACTTTTCATAGGCA
>CAZELC010000128.1:0-7971 GCA_964512865.1 uncultured Bacteroidales bacterium | reverse complement strand
CTTAGACTTTATAGGATTGAAGGTTACTGGAGAAAAATTTCGAGTTCTGATTGAAACCAATCCAGATCATAGATTATTTTCCCTTATTTATTGGGTTATAATAATTTTTTTATTTTATTTTCTGTTACCTGCTATTACAGTAAAATTCATCTTTAAAGACAAATTAATAAATTATGGAATAACAGGAGGTAAATTTTATAAAGATTATAAAATTTACCTCTTAATGTTAATAATTATGGTGCCGCTTGTCTGGCTATTTTCAAAAACAGAGGGCTTTCAAAACAGGTATCCATTTTATAAAATTCAAGCCGGTGAGAGCTTATGGCCAAAATTCTGGGCTTGGGAGATTTTGTACTTAATTCAATTTTTTTGTGTTGAGTTTTTTTTCAGAGGCTTCCTTGTACATGGACTAAAAAGAAGATTTGGTTTCTACTCTGTTTTAATTATGACCGTTCCATATTGTATGATTCATTTTGGAAAGCCTATGCCTGAAGCAATTGCAGCAATTATTGCAGGAATCGTACTTGGAACCTTAAGTTTAAAAAGCCGAACCATCTGGATGGGAGTATTTATTCACTATTCAGTTGCAATATTAATGGACATTTTTGCACTGATTAATAAAGGAATTTTATAGTTATTCCACTCCGCTAATCATCAAATAATTCTTAACTTTGCAAAAAAATTCAAAATTACTTTATAATGTCTACAAAACTAAACAGAATTGAAGAAGCAATTGAAGATATCCGTCAAGGTAAGATTATTATTGTTGTGGATGACGAAGATAGAGAAAACGAAGGAGATTTTGTAACAGCTGCCGAAACCATTACGCCTGATATAGTGAATTTTATGGCAAAACATGGTCGTGGGCTTATTTGCTGCCCTGTTTCAGAGGATAGATGTGAAGAACTTCAACTTGAACTGATGGTAAATAAAAATACCTCACTTCACGAAACAGCATTCACCGTATCTGTTGACCTGATAGGAAACGGATGCACAACAGGAATTTCAGCAAGCGACAGAGCAAAAACCATAAAAGCGATTGCAAATCCCGAAACAAAACCTGAGGAACTTGGCAGACCAGGACATATATTTCCGTTAAAAGCAAAAAAAGGTGGTGTACTTCAACGCGCCGGACATACTGAGGCAACAATTGATCTTGCAAGATTTGCAGGGTTGAAACCATGCGGAGCACTTGTAGAGATAATGAATGAAGATGGCACGATGGCAAGACTTCCTGAACTTTTTCTAATTGCTGAAAAATTTAGAATGAAAATAGTCTCTGTTCAAGATTTGATCGCTTATAGAATCAACAATGAAACTCTCGTTCAAAAGGAAGAAACTGTTGACCTGCCAACACATTGGGGACATTTCAAACTAACTGCATATAAGCAATTGACAAATGAACAGGTACACCTTACACTAAGTAAAGGCACCTGGGAAAAAGATGAACCAATACTTGTAAGAGTGCATTCTTCATGCGCAACAGGTGATATTTTTGGCTCATGCAGATGTGACTGCGGCCCACAACTTCATGAATCAATGAGGATGATTGAAAAAGAAGGAAAAGGCCTTATTGTTTATATGAGCCAGGAAGGAAGAGGAATTGGTCTTGTAAATAAACTTAAAACTTACCATCTGCAGGAGAAAGGTATCGACACTGTGGAAGCTAATGTTTTGCTTGGATTTAAAGCTGATGAGAGAGATTATGGGATCGGTGCACAGATATTAAGAGATATGAATGCAACAAAAATTAAACTTATCACTAATAATCCGACTAAGCGTGCAGGTTTGAGTGGATATGGAATAAGTATAATCGAAAATATTCCTGTTATCATCAAACCTAATAAATTCAACGAATTTTATTTAAAGACAAAACAGGAAAAAATGGGGCATAAACTTGAAATAGATAAAAAGTAAATTTTCCTGTTAAATTTTAGCAATTCTTTTAAAAATATCTGATACGGCAGGGCAAATCTTAACATTTTTTACACTCAAATCTATTAACTGATAGAAATTTTTTCTGTCGGTATGAGGATATTCGCGGCAAGCAGCAGGACGCGATTCATATACAGCGCATAAATTATTATTCTGTAAAAAAGGGCATGGCATTGTATTAAATATAAAATCGCCATCTTCATCTATCTTTAAATATTTTTCTGTCAACACAGATGGTTTTATTTTTAGATAACGCGCCATACGCTGAATATCCATATCTTTTACAGCAGGGCCAAGGGTTTTACAACAAGCGGCACATTCAAGACATTCAATACTTTCAAATACTTTTTCATGTAATGAATGTACCAAATTGTCAATTTTATTAGGCTTCTGCCTTTTCAAGAAAGAAACCGCCTTTTTTAGTTCTTTCTCATCATTCAGACTATTTTCTTTCTTTAATGAAGTATTCAAAATAAAGGATTTAAACCATACCTCTGCGTTTCTTAATTTCTTCGTAAGCTGCATTAAGCTGTTGAAATTTTTCTTTGGCAGACTTTTGAATTTCGTTACCCAGATTACTTACCTTGTCAGGATGATATTTTACTGCCATTTTCCTATATGCCTTCTTGACTTCTTCATCGGTAGACTCGGGAGAAATCTCCAAAACCTTGTAAGCAGCATCAATATCCTTTACAAACATTGCTTTAATAGACTCATAGTCAGAGTTCCCGATTCCAAGCATTGCCGAAATATTCTTGATGACATCTATCTCTGAAAAATGAATGCTGCTATCAGCAGCTGATATACCAAAAAGATAATGAAGAAGCTGAAGTTTTACAGGATATTCCATAAAGTGATTTATCTGATTGCACACATCAGTAAGTGGAATATCTTGTTTCATTATTTCTCTGAGAAGAAGTAATTTCTGCTTTGCATCTTCTTCATTATACTGAGAAAGCAAGAATTTTTTTACATAATCAAGCTCAGACTTTAATATCTTTCCATCAGCTTTAATTACAGCTGCCGTAAGTATAAGAAGGCTTACCTCAAAATCGCCCTGTTGGGTTGCAATGTTTTTGTTTACAGTTGATATTTGTATATTATCAACTATGCTGCCCATTACAAAACCAAGAAGAGCTCCGATAGGTCCGCCAAGAACCCATCCCAGCCCACCTCCTATCCATTTTGCAAACTTCATAAGGATTTAAATTATCCTATAAACATTCTGATAAAGGAAGCCCGTACTCTTCAATCATCTTAATATTAAGTTTTTCAAGATTATCTAGCACAGGGTTGTAAATCTCGGGAATAACAGGAATGTGAACTCCTTTGACCTTAATCTCATTATTAAGAATCATTTCTACTGCAATTGCAGCGGGTAAAGCAACTGTTCTTGCAATGGCGGTATCTGTTTCCAATGAGCCGAAATCAAGCATCCTTGATTTGATTACTTCTTGTCTTCCGTCAGGATAAACTGCTTTAAAAATATGCATCATTGCAATCATATCCTTGTCGCTCTTGCTAATCATCATTTTTTCAATCATTAGATCAGAAGTGATTTCGTACATTGAATCAACAGTTCTGTTCATTTTTTGTTCACTGAAAAGTCCGAGCCATTCTATAGCATTTAAGGCATAAGCATTTTCAGGGATATTAAGTTTTGCAGCTATTGTTTTTTTAATCCCCTTCTCACTATCAAAACCATTAACCATTGCAACTGCGCCGGCAAATGACTTGCCTGTGAAGTCATATTTCTCGGGTAAAGTAAGTTTCAAGGCTTTAAGTACATCAAGAGTTTCGCACCAACCTTTGAATCGGAATGTTCCTCTGAATATAGTTTTAGCTTCAGGAATACCATAAATATCAATATAACTCAACGAATCCCTGTTAGGATAAATATCAAGTTCACCAACTTTTGGAAAATTCAGTAAAAGAGGATTTTTAAAAAGATCAGCAGTGTTAAGCTCAATAATTTCACCTTTTCTTTTAAAAATTGCATCATTATTACCCGCAAGAACAACACCTTTTGGACTCCATGAAAACTTATAATTAAAAGGATTATCGCATGATTCAGGTGCAGGAAGAGCGCCACATAAGGAATAGAACTCTTCAATTTTTCCACCATAAGAATGAACATTGTCAATAATTCTCATTGCCGACATGTGGTCAATACCAGGATCAAGACCTATTTCATTAAGGATAATAACGCCAGCCTCCTTTGCTTTAGCATCCAGTTCACGCATTTCAGGTTTAACGTAAGAGGTCGTCACCATATTCTTTTTATTCTTAACACAGCATTTAGCAACCATTACGTGAAATGCATAAGGAAGTAAACTTACTACTACGTCATTTTCTGAAATCATTTTATCCAGAGAAACTTCATCTTCAGTAGTCCAGCTTACAGCTTTTCCGTTTGGAGCATCTCCAACCATTCTTTTTGCTTCTTCAAATCCAAGCGCTGCAACAGTAAGTTCTATATCTTTGCTTAACAAGTGTTTAATTATTGGATTAGCAACCATGCCAGCTCCAAGTATCAGTACCTTTTTCATATTAATATATTTAAAAAATTAGTGTCAATAAAACAGTCTGCAAAATTAAATCTTTATAAT
The DNA here is from genome assembly GCA_964512865.1 of uncultured Bacteroidales bacterium. Taxonomy (GTDB): domain Bacteria; phylum Bacteroidota; class Bacteroidia; order Bacteroidales; family CAIWKO01; genus CAZELC01. The sequence goes on along the minus strand of CAZELC010000128.1, from coordinate 3,427 downwards.
GAAAACTGAAGATTTTTAAGCATTATATTTTTGATTCTACTTTTTAAGCAATTTATTATCATCATAATTTTTTTGTTTTGAATATTGTTCTTATTTTTACGTTCTTCTTTATAAAAATTTTAAAATTATGAGAAACCTTTTTATTACAATCAGCATTATAATATTTGCAAATTATGCATCAGCACAGAACTTCAATCCAAAAAAACTACCTAAAGAAGTTAAAAATTCATTCAATCAAAAATATTCTGATGCTGAAAACCCTGTCTGGACTTTAAAAAACGAGACCATTTATTTTGTAAATTTTATCTCAAAATCAAAAATTCAAACTGCAAGTTTTAATCAGCTGGGAGAATGGCTGGAAACAAGAATTAGGTTAAATGAAGCCGACCTGCCTGAAACAATTCTTAATACTATTAAAAAAGATTATTCTTCCTCAGTGATTAAAGAAGTAAATAAAGTAGAAAAACCTGACAATAACGTTTTTTATCAAATTTCACTTACTGAAGGGAAAAATAGTATTGTTGTTTTTATGAATAAAAATGGAGAGAAAATAAAATAATATTCAAGAAAAGATTTTAAAATAAAAAAGCCCCTGTTTTGAGCAGAGGCTTTTTTTATTCATAAAATTCTAATACCCCAATATCCATGAAAATAAAAACATCAAAATCATACTTAAGCTAAGAAAAATAAACAAATTCATCATTATAGATTTAATAATGAAATCAACAGTAGTTTTTTCTTTTACTTTATGAAATATTGTCTTCATATTACTGGTTTTTAGGCGGCATTTCAAAAAGTGTACCTTTAAGGATTTATTTTAATTAGTTCTTTGAAGCTATCTTTTTCTGCATTGATTTTATCGGTGTTTCCATAAACACATAAAACATTTTTCGCTAAAATATCTGATATCATTTTGGCAAAATCACGAATATCCTGAACCTTTGTTAACAGTAGTTCATTCCTGCTTTTTTGAACATCATCAAGTGTCCGTTTCGCAAAATAATATGTAATTGCCTGATCGCCCTTTTGGCTTGCAGTCATCGGAACATCAATTTTTGATACCGCTCCGATGATATATCTGGTCATTGAATTATCATCTGCTTCAAACTTCTTAAGGTAATCAGTTGTTGCTTTATAATTTTCAATAGTAGTTTTTAAATTTGGATCTCGGTATGAATTAAATGAAACAAGCCCCGACAGTCCTATATTTGAAAACCCGCCGTAAGCACCGCCAATAACTCTTATTTGATTTTTCAACCAGTCAGTTGATATTATTTGATTTAATACATTCATTTTACCGGACCATGAATATCCGAGTTTTTTAAAATCATATCCCATTATAACATACTGGACTTTTGATGCAGTCAAAATACCTTCGTTTTTTACTGTCAGATCGAACTTCCAATCATTTTTTACCGGTTTCTTGGAAGGTAATGACTTCATAAAGCCGTCAAGTCCTTTTGCAAACTTCTCATAATCTTCTTTACTGCATGTTGCAGCAGCAATCATATTATCTTTAGTAAATAAAAGTTCAGACACTTTTTTCAGTGATCCGATTATTTGATCAGAGTTCTTATCAAAATTATTAACTAAATCAGAAACAAACCAATAATAATCAAGTCCACCGGTTAATTCATTAAATTTACCACTATTCATAAAATATGAGGAAAACCTTCCTGAAGCAACACCATAGCCATTATTCTTTAATGAGGCATCCAGCTGCGACTGATAGCGCACCAAAATATTCTTCAATCTTTCTTTGTCAGTAAATATAGATTTATTCAATATTTCCGTTGCGAGAGAGAACATGACATCGATCTTATTATTCATTACTTTTGATGACACATTAAAATATGCAAGTAACTTATTATCGTCCATATTTTCCATATATGTACTTAGAGACGTATAAAATCCTCCAGTATTTATATTAAGCGTGCGATTCAAATCACCATAAGAATATTTTTCTGTGCTTAATGAGCCAAGTACATTAGCGAGTAATGATGCATAAGGCAACATTTCAACAGGTAACACCTTCAAATCAAAGTTCAGGTCAGCATATACTATATTATTTGTGAACTCTTCATGCATCAGCACTTTATTTCCTGAAACCAATTTTTCATTACAGCCATACCATGCTGCTTTTGGATTAATATCAGAAATACTTAGTAAAGGTATAGTAGCAAGAGCAACTGGGGAATCTTCTCTTTTCTGAAAAGCAATGAGATCATTGGTTTCTTTTACAAGTGCATCGAGAGCTGTGGCATCAAGTTTATCCTTATAAGTTTTAAGTTCCTGCTCAAGCTTGGTGTTTTTCTCTTTATCAAGACCTGGTTGTGGCACAAGAGTAAGCAAAAGACAATGATTGTTTTCAATAAAGTATTTTTGGATTATTTTTTCAAGATAATCTCCTGTAAGTGATTCTTTAACAGTTGCCAGCGTTTTTTCATATTCAAGTCCCAGAAGTGGGTTATCAGCAAAGAACCATCCTGCCTGAATCTGATTTAGATAATTTATTCCCATCTGCGAATTGCTTCCTTCACGCAGAGAGAACTCATAACGATTAATTATTCCCTGGATTTCTTTTTTATCGATGCCATTCTTTACAGCATCTTTAAAAGTATTCATCACTATATAATAGAACCTCTGTTTATCCTCCGCATTAGCATTTTGAACGGTTATTTTAATTACATTTTGGTAATAATTGGTTATATCTGCAGATACATCCTTACCTATTCCTTCTTTCTCAAGTGCAAGTCGTGCAGGAGCAGATTCCTGATTAAAAAGTATTTCACAGATAATATCGAAAGCCATTCCTAAAGCATAATCAGTATTATGTCCAGCAACAAAACTCAAACTCAAATATGTCTGCTCTTTTGTCGGCGCACCTTCCATTACAGGATAATAACCCGTAACATCTTTCATTTTTGTAAAAGGTTTCTGGTCGTTGATAACCGGAAGCACACCTGTTTTTGTATATTTTGACAGATATTTTTCGTTAAGAAATGCAAGTTCTTTTTCAAGATCTGCATTTCCGTAAAGAAATATATAACTGTTTTCAGGTGAATAATATTTTTTATGGAAATTTATAAACTCATCATAAGTCAGTGAAGGTATTGCGGAAGGATATCCGCCTGATTCCCATCCATAAGGACTATCAGGAAAAAGGTTCTTGTACATCTGATAAGATAATTCACGGGTAGGAGACGAATACGCTCCTTTCATCTCATTATAAACAACTCCCTTGTAAATAACAGGAGCATCCTTAGCTGTAAGTTCGTAATGCCAGCCTTCCTGTTTCAGAATTCGGGGATCGCTATATATCAGAGGGTTAAAGACAGCGTCCATGTACACATACATAAGATTGAAATAATCCTTATCGTTCATACTGGCATAAGGATACATAGTAAAATCTTTTGAAGTGAAAGCG
>CAZELC010000127.1:0-7981 GCA_964512865.1 uncultured Bacteroidales bacterium | reverse complement strand
AGGAATATTAAAATAAAATTAACTAACTAATTAAAAAACAGGAGAAAAAATTATGAGTATGTTTTGTTTTCAATGTCAGGAAACTGCAAAAGGAACTGGTTGCACTATTAAAGGTGTTTGTGGTAAAACAGAAGATGTAGCTAATCTTCAGGATTTGCTGATTTACACTTGTAAAGGATTATCTATCTATGCAATGGAAGCAAGAAAAGCCGGTATTGCTATGGAAGAAACCAACAAATTTATTTTTGACAGTCTTTTTATGACAATTACCAACGCTAATTTTGATAAAGAAAGATTTTATTCAAAAATTAAACAGGGTAATATTTTAAAGAAAAAGCTTGCTGAAGAAATTGAAAAAAAAGGAATCAATATTAACAAAGAAAAGCTGCATGAATCAGCATTATGGAATGAGCTAACAAATGAAGAATTTGATTTAAAATCAAGTAAAGTAGGTGTTCTGGTTACTGAAAATGAAGATATCAGATCGTTAAAAGAACTTTTGGTTTATGGAATAAAAGGTATTGCTGCTTATGCTGAACATGCTTATAATTTAGGTTTTCAAAATGAAGAAATATTTGCATTCATGCAAAAAGGGCTCTCAGAATCAACCAGAGAAGATATCAGTGCTGATGAACTTGTTGGTCTTGTTATGGAAGCCGGCAAATTCGGCGTAGATGTAATGGCACTTCTTGATAAAGCGAACACTTCAAAATATGGAAATCCTGAAATCACAAAGGTAAATATTGGAGTAAGAAATAATCCCGGTATTCTTATCAGTGGTCACGATCTTCATGATATGGAAGATTTATTAAAACAAACCGAAGGAACAGGAGTTGATGTTTATACTCATAGTGAAATGTTACCTGCACACTACTACCCTGCTTTTAAAAAATATTCTCATTTCGCAGGAAATTACGGAAATGCTTGGTGGAAGCAAAAGGAAGAATTTGAAACATTTAACGGACCTGTTATATTTACATCAAATTGTATCGTGCCTCCGCTTGAAAACTCAACTTATAAAGATAGAATCTATACAACCGGAGCTGCTGGTTTTGGAGGATTTAAATATATCCCTGAAAGAAAAGAAGGCGGAGTAAAAGATTTTTCCGGAGTTATTGAACATGCTAAAAAAACAAAACCTCCAACAGAAATAGAGACTGGAGAAATAATAGGTGGATTTGCACATGCACAGGTATTTGCACTTGCCGACAAAGTTGTTGAAGCTGTTAAATCTGGAGCAATTAAAAAGTTCTTTGTAATGGCCGGCTGCGATGGAAGAATGAAAAATCGTGATTATTATACTGAATTTGCAGCAAAGTTGCCAAAAGACACTGTAATTCTTACTGCAGGATGTGCAAAATACAGGTATAATAAACTTCAGCTTGGTGATATTAACGGTATTCCAAGGCTTCTTGATGCAGGACAATGCAATGATTCGTATTCACTTGCAGTAATTGCACTTAAACTTAAAGAAATCTTCCAGCTAAATGATATTAATGAGCTTCCTATCGCATACAATATCGCATGGTATGAACAAAAAGCAGTGATTGTATTACTTGCACTTCTTTACCTTGGAGTAAAAAATATTCATTTAGGACCAACATTACCGGGTTTCCTCTCACCAAATGTTGCAAAAATTCTTATTGAAACATTCGGCATAGGAGGAATAACCAATGTTGATGATGACATGAAAATGTTTTTGAATTAATTAATTAACTATTTTTAATCGAAATTTTAAATTTATAATAATATGGAACACGACGAAGAAATATGCCATTGCATGGGCGTCAATAAAAGTGTGATAGTTGCGGCTATCAAAGATAAAGGATTAAAAACTGTTGAAGAAATACAATCGGAAACCGAAGCCGGAACAGGCTGTGGTGGTTGTATCCCCGACCTTGAAGATATCCTGAAAGAAGTTAACTGTTAATTAACCAGTTCTCCGGAGCTTAAACTCCGGAGAATTTTAAATTTTATTATTATGGAAAACAAAGGATTTGATAAAAGCACAATACTAACGCTTGCAGATATGGTCGAATATTCTGATAATGGCATAATAAGTAAAAGAGTTCTCGACAAACAAACAGGAAATGTTACACTTTTTTCATTTGATAAAGGACAGAGATTAAGTGAGCACACAGCTCCATTTGATGCAATGGTACAGGTAATTGAAGGAACAGCAGAAATATTAATTGATGGTAAACCATATCATCTTTCTCAGGGAAATTCTATTATTATGCCTGCAAATATTCCTCATGCAGTTAATGCTGCCGAGAAGTTTAAAATGATACTTACAATGATAAAGAGTGCCTAAAGTTTGAAGTACTTAAAGTGCCTAAAGTTTAGAGTAATTAGAGTGCCTAAAGTTTGAAGTACTTAAAGTGCCTAAAGTTATTATTATTTAAATTTTAATCATTAATCGACAAAGTAAAAATTATGAAGATAATAAACCTTAGCAATGCCGATAAGATTCCGTTCAAAATTAACGGGCACAAAATGTACTCAGGAGAAAATATAGAAGTAATTCATCTTGACCTAAAACCCGGTGAAATTCTTGAAATGCACAGTAATCCTTTTGATGTTATCTTTTACGTATTAGAAGGCAAAGGCATTTTCATCAATGAAATAACCGACACTCTGATTGAAAAAGACAGTTGTTTCAGAGTTAAGGCTAATTTATTAAGAGGTTGGAAAAACAATTCGCCTGACGACCTCAAAATACTTGTAATTAAAATACTTTAGATTTTGGAAATTATAAATTAAACCTCAAAGCATTTCTTTGGGGTTTATTTTTTTCCCTGATTTGCAACCTTTTCCATTTCTGCCTTTATTCTTTCCGGATCGCCTAGATAATATTTACGAATTGGTTTCAGATCATCATCAAGTTCATAAACCAAAGGAATTCCTGTTGGAATGTTTAACTCAACTATTTCCTGTTCGCTTATATTATCAAGATATTTTACCAGCGCACGTAAACTGTTACCATGTGCAGCAATAATTACTTTATTGCCAAAATTTATCAAAGGTGCAATATGGTTTTTCCAGTAAGGCATTACTCGGGCAATTGTATCTTTCAAACTTTCACATAAAGGAATTTCACAGTCGTGAAGTTCTTTATATCTTATATCAAATCGCGGACTACGTTCGTCATCTTCCTTAAGTGCAGGTGGTGGAACATCAAAGCTTCTTCTCCAGATTTTAACCTGTTCTTCGCCGTATTTTTCTGCCATTTCCGATTTGTTCAAACCCTGAAGACCACCATAATGTCTTTCATTAAGTCGCCATGATTTATAAACCGGGATCCATTGAAGATCCATTTCATCCAGAATATTATTAAGTGTACATATAGCTCTTTTCAGAACTGAAGTAAAAGCTATGTCAAAAGTATAACCTTCTTTTTTTAAAACTTTTCCTGCTTCAGAAGCTTCAAGGATTCCTTTTTCCGAAAGACTTACATCTGTCCATCCGGTAAACCGATTTTCTTTATTCCATAAACTTTCACCGTGACGTATTAAAACAAGTTTTTTCATATTTCTATTTTTCAATTTATACCAATCTTTTATTAATCCCAATCTCTTTATAAAAAGGAAGTCTAAAATTAAACAAATTCAATGATAGTATTCAATTGATTTGTAAAAAAATATATTTTGGACTAAAGTCCGACAAATTAGTTATCACTAACCCCGACATTAATTTCGGGGCAATTGAAATATTTAAAATACTGGGCTTTAGCCCAAATTGGCGAAAACGATTTTATATTCAGATAAATTATTTTAGATCAAACAATAATCTATTCACGATAAAATTCTTACGTTTGTAAAAATAATTTTATGAAAAAAGCTGTTTTTCCGGGTTCATTCGATCCGGTTACCAAAGGACATGAATCAATAATCATAAGAGCATCAGAAATTTTCGATGAAATAATTATTGGCATTGGCGAAAACTCTGAAAAAAAAGGCTTTTTCCCGGTTGAAAAAAGAATAGACTTTTTAAAATCTATTACAAAAAATATTACTAATGTTTCCGTTAAATCTTATTCGGGTTTAACTGTTGATTTCTGTAAAATTAATAATGCTAAATACATTGTAAGAGGTTTGAGAACAGCTGCTGATTTTGATTTTGAGTATACTATCGGACAAATGAACAAACAAATATATCCTGATATTGAAACTGTTTTCCTACTTGCATTGCCGGCACACAATGCAGTTAAATCTTCTGTTGTAAGAGATATAATTAAAAATAAAGGTGACTTTAGTTCCTTTGTTCCCGATTCTATAATTGAAAATATCAGAAAATATAATTTATAATATTTCGTTATTAATGAAATCTGACCTGATGACGAGAAAAATAATAATTTTTTTTTCCTTCCTGATAGTTTCTGCTTTTTCATTGGGACAGAATGTTACAGTTAAAGGATATGCCACAGGAGCAAAAAACAGATGCGTCAGAGTAAAAACATATTCTGATCTTATTTCAAATAAAGAAGAACTGCTTGTAACAACTTATACTGACTCAAACGGATATTTTGAGGCAAAATTCAAAACAAGTGATATTAAGTACGGGAAGTTGTATATTGACTACTATTCAAGTGATATATACATTGAACCAAACAAGACTTATGAAATAAAAACACGATCTATCATCATTAATGATGCAACAGACAAGGAAAACCACAATCTTAAGCCGCTTATTTTTGATTATGTTATCTTAAACTCTAAACCTAACGACCTTAATTCCCTTATTCAAAAATTCAATATCAATTACAATAACTTTCTTTTGAAGAATATGAAGCTTTGCCGGTCAAAAGTTTTTAAAGCTAAAATTGATACATTAAAAACTAATCTGGCAGATACTTTCTCAAATATTACCAATGAGTATTTTAAAAATTATATGAAATATCGATTTGCAACACTTGAGTTCCAGGCAAATGCTGCAAGTGATAATTATCTCTTTGACAGATATCTTTATAAACAACCAATACTTTTCGACAATATAGAATTTATGTCGTTTTTCAATGAGTTTTATGATGGTTATTTTAATCAGGCCGACCGACCTGTCAGACTTTATGATATTGAAAAAGCCGTGAATATTCAAAAAAGCCGTGATGCTCTTTTAGACACACTCGGAAAAGATACAACATTCAGAAATGAATATTACAGAGAAGTTATTGCGCTTAAAATGCTGAATACAGCTTACGGAATGCCTGAATTCAGCACAAAATGCATTGAACAGGTTTTAAACCAGTTTGCCGAAAAAAGTAAATTTGAAAAGGTCAGACTTATTTCAAAGAATATTATCAGGGTTCACTCAAGGCTTTCAATTAACTCTCCTGCTCCAGAATTTAAAATTTCAAATATTGATGGTGATAAAGTAAGTTTATCAGATTTTAAGGGAAGCATTGTTTATATTGGTTTCTTTCAGAGCAGGAATCTTGCTTGCTTAGAAGAGTTTGAACTTATGAGAAAACTTTATGACAAATACAGTGATACTATACAGTTTGTTTCAATATGCTGCGACAGGGATTCATCGACTTATTCCAAATTTGTGAAAGAAAAAAAGTATAAATGGCCAATCTTATATTGCGGCATGAATTTTAAACTTCTGGATGAATATCAGGTGCGAAGCTTTCCTTTTTATTTTATCATCGGCAAGGAGCAAAATATTCTTCTCTATCCGGCTGAAAGCCCAAGCAATAATATTGAATCTGTTTTTAAAGAAATCGGGCGAAGAGAACAAAAGAAGTGAAAATTATATAAGCTACCATAAAAATCAATTTGTTTTTTAATATTCTATTTGATATCTTGTATATTTTCTTCAATTAAACGGGATTCAAAATGCAAAATTATTTGTAGATTATAAGTATCAAATCTAAGAATTATTTCTTATCTTTGTATCAATATTCAATTTAAAAAATGAAGTTAGGTGATTTTGAAATAAATAATATTTACAATATTGATTGCCTAGTGGGTATGAATAGACTACCAAGCGAGTGTATTGATTTAGTGGTTACTTCTCCTCCTTATGACGACTTAAGAAACTATAACGGATTTCATTTTGACTTTGAGAATATTGCTAAAGAGATATTTCGAATAATGAAAAAAGGTGGAGTTGTAGTTTGGGTTGTTGGAGACAAAATTAAAAATGGCGATCGAACGTTAACAAGCTTCAAACAATGTATATATTTCCAAGAAGTTGGCTTTAACGTTCACGATGTAATGATATATCAAAAGAAGAATACTCCATTTATGCGATCTAATGCATACACAAACTGCTATGAATTTATGTTTATTCTTTCTAAAGAAAAGGTAAATACCTTTAACCCTCTAAAAACAAAAACAGCACGTCATGGTTTTGAAAAATTAGTTTCAAATAAAAAAGCCGATGGCATCAATAATAAAGTTGTTGGAGAATTGAAAGATGAAAAAACTCTAACTAATATTTGGACCTATGCAGTTGGCTTGGGTGGTTCAACTAATGATAAAATAGCTTTTCAACATACAGCCATATTTCCTGAAAAATTAGCACAAGACCATATTTTATCTTGGACAAAAGAAGGAGACTTAGTTTTCGATCCGATGAGTGGCTCAGGAACTACTTGTAAAATGGCTAAATATAATAAACGAAATTATCTCGGTATGGATATTTCAAAAGAGTATACCGAATTATCAATAAAAAGGTTGGCAATGATGCCTCCCCAGCTTTTTTAAGATTTAGAATAATTTTTCAAGTATTCAATCGCTTCTTCTAATAATGCAATATTATCTTTGAAACGCCCTAGTCCTGTATTACAACTATCGCAAATCCAAGCCCTTGCATTACCTGTCTCATGATTATGGTCTATTACTAATTTTGCTGTTATACTTGGTATTGAAGCTTTTTTACAAATTGGACAAATAAAAAAAATATCAGGTTTTTCTGATTCCATTCTTTTCTTTTCTGATATTTTCAAAGGTACGCCATCAATAATCTTTCTACATTTTATACAAGTCGGGCGAGTTGTTTTTCTTCCCAAAGCATCTGTTTGATTTATATCAAAATCCAAATAATCAACTTTAAGGATGTGGCAAACATTGCAAATTTTATATTTATGAGGCTTACCTGTTTTTTTCACATCTAAAAACCTGATTTTTGAAATATCAATAATAATCTCTTTTAAATTTCCAATAAAAAAAACTTTTGCTTCTTTTCCAATAATTTCTTTAACAAAACCAACAGAATTAACTTCTATGCCGCTTGTGTGTTTTAATAATACTACAAAATCATTTACTCTAATCATTTTTGAATAAATCTGATTTGAAAAAATCATTTAGAGACATATTCAATGCATTTGCAATCTTTTCAATATTAGCAATAGAAACATTTCTTTTACCTTGTTCAATGCTTGCAATATATGTTCTATCAAGCTCACATTCAAATGCAAACTTCTCCTGACTAAGTCCTTTGTTTTTTCTTAATTCTTTTAATCTTGCTCCTATTTTTTCTTTGATGTCCATAAATGCAAAATTGAGAAATTGCAGCTTATAAAACAACGGACTATAAGTATAGTTTGTGTTTAATTATATGAAGTCTTGAGCATTTCAACTTTATTATACTGTATATTTTTTAATCCAATTAAGAAAAATTGTAATAGGGGATTTCTTCAAATGTATTGAAATTCTTTTTATTAATAAATAATTACTATGTTATAGCTCAACTTTTTCTAACTCAATCAAAAATATTGATTGAATCTAAGTGGGTTTTACAATTACCCAAAAATTGAATTAGTTAAAATTACTTTTTTCTCTGTTTTGTATATAGAATTATCCAGGCTATTTAAAAGCTATCTTGTTAAAATAAAATACATTTCTTTTTGATTTATCTTTTAGATTTTTATTCTGAATTTTCTGATATCCATAAGTAATGAAATAGCTTCCATACCAGTAATCCATATCGCTGTTATAATCTTCAAGAAGTTTGTCATTAGAGTAATTTGTCTGTATTT
>CAZELC010000126.1:0-8027 GCA_964512865.1 uncultured Bacteroidales bacterium | reverse complement strand
TCAGAACTGTAATATTCATCTGCCAAACCGGCGAAGGAATGCCCCAATTCATGTAGTGCAGATATTTGTCCCGCCGGAAGTAGTTCCTATGGCATACCAGTAATTTGCAATTCCTGAACTGACATCTGATGAAGCTGTCCAGTTTGCCTTTAATTGACCTTGTGTATAAGTTGTATCAATATCATTGCTTTGTCCGTCTTTTACCGAAACAGCAGCAGGTGCAGACATGTCAACATTCAGATCATAGAAGTAAATAGATGAGATATTAGATGCAGAATCTATCACAATTGATTTTATCTTTGCAGAAGAAACACCTAATGCCGGATCTTCATATTGAATATCATCATTTAATCCGCTTCCGGCAGTTACAGTTGCAGTTCCTGCTCTTGACCTGTAAACTTTAACTTCATCGACAGAGAGTTTTGAGTTACCGCTTCTGAATGAAATATATTTTCCATTCGTTAATAGTGCAGGATCAGTCCATGAGCCAAGTAATGTATCATTTCTGAACACATCAGTTTTTCCTGAGATTCTATCGAATATCACCTTGAAATCATAAATCTTACCGGGAACAGTTGTAATATTACTTATTATTTTCTGCTGTGCATTGAAATTATCATTCACAACCTTATAAAACTCCAATGTTTTATATTCTACTCTGAACCATACAAAATATGAATTGCCTCTGTTTTCGAGTGCTCCACTATCGGCAAAATAATGAAATCCAAAACGGCGATTTGTTCCAGTGCCTTCAACTTTTGCTTTAAAATTATATAAGTATCGGTCCGACAGAGTTTGATTAATCTTTGTGTATAGATTAGAATTGTTTTCATTTTCATCAGACTGAACTGCCATTCCAGAGGAAAGACTCCAGCTTCCCTGCAATGAAGCTGTTTTCCAAATATTCGTATCAAGAACATCGAAATTATCACCCAGAAAACCTCGATTTTGGTTTCCATTCCAAAAACCACCGGCATTCATAGATAAAACCTGGTAGTAACCCTTCTCAACTCCGCTCAAAGCATCATAATCAGTAAAGGTAGCTGTAAAATCATCAGTAATATAACTCAAAGGAGGTGATGAAATAACTGAAGTTGTTGGTTTTGTCCAGTCAACCTTAACATTACAGGCATTTACAGAGGAAATATTATTAGTCATATCTGTAACAATGGAATTCACCCTACAGGCTTCCTGTGATGAGTTCGGACTCTGATATCTCGCATTACGAAGGGAATCGCCGACAGTAATTGTTGCTGAAGAGCCTCTTGATTTGTAAACTTTAACATCATCAAACATTACTTTAGCATTACCATTACGCAATGAAATATAATTTCCTGATAAATAAGGAGAAGTGTCTGTCCAGGTAGAAATCAGGTTATTATTCAAATATGCTTTTATTACTCCCGAAGTCTGATCAAATAACACCTTGCAATCGTACCATGTATTTGCATCTATTGAACATGGAATATCTGTTTCAAGATTCATTACATTATTGATATATTTATAAATCTGCACCTTGTCGTCATCTGCGCGATAATAAACCATATAAGAATTATTTCTGTTTGAAGAATCAGGGTTATCGCAGAAAAAATGAATACCTGCTCTTTTATTTGTCACATTTCCATAGATATACATTTGCCATTGATAGAGATATGTATTTCCTGATGTTTGTTTTACAGCTGCATAAAGATTAGTATTTGACGATGTAGAATCAGTTTGAATTAGATGTGAGCCGGATATTGACCAAACACCAAGTTTATTATGCCACTCGGGATTTATCGCCATATTGAAATTATCATTAAAAAAACCGTTCTTACCATTTGCTCTCCATTCTGTTCCATTATAGTCAAGTACCTGATAGAACTTTTTATCTATTCCGCTTCCTCCAATATTATCGGCATCGGCAAACTGAACAGAAAAATCATTATTTACCCATTTTGATGATGATGAAACAGAAGTTACAGGGCTAATAATATCGGTTTGGGTGCTCGTCCAGTTTGCAGCCCAGCCAGCAGCAGGAGTAGCACAATCGGATCTGAATTCAATAAATAAAGCACCGCCTGTAGAAATAACAGTTCCGGGACTAGTTGTATTATATCTGCCTATTAAAGGGGCAAACTCATTTGTACCATTATAAATATAAAGGAAATCGTAATTGGCTTCAAGGGTAAACTGAGTAAAATTAAGTGTAATACTTTGTGCTCCGGCAGGTTGTATAAGCCAGAATTTTCTCTCATCGTCAGAGTAATTTCCAGTGCTGCCTCCCGAATCATAGAAGCTTCCGGTTGCTGATGTTAAAGTGGTAACAGGAGTTGAATTATTAACGAGTTTAAAATATAAGTTCCAATCCCAGTTTGGACCTGGGTCGGTATGCGATTGATCATAAAAATGTTGATGACCTTTAATTTTAACACAAGCTGTTTCGCCGCCAAGGCTATGAAGACCGTAATTAAGAACTGTTCCGTCATCCAGAGTGTCACGATAAAACATACGAAGCGGATTTATATTTTGCCTTGAACAAATATCTCTTGTAAGATCAGCAGAAGTCTGATACATAGTTGCATCGTACCATGTCGGGTCATTAATCCATCCTTCATGTTCGTAACCTATTGCATACCAATTCTGAGAAGTAACATGCCATCCTGCGTTATCTTCATTAACCATCTGAGTAACCTGTCCTGCGTAAGAAGAATGGGAAGCAACAACATAATGAGTTGCGGCATTGGCGTCAGGGTTCTGAAACCAGTTAATGCAACTGGTATATGATCCCTGAACAGTATGAATTGCTATTGCAGAGATAGTATGCCCGTTCCAACCTGTATAATGATTTGGTGATGCAACCCATGAACAATTGGGTTTAATATAATCCGGGCAAGCAGTTCTGGTGTCCGCGGGCGAATAAGTTTGCCCTTCCATATTCGAAACCGAACCACCCGAAACATTAACATGCCGGGATTGAAATATCCTTAAATTATCATCTCCGAAAATATCCTTAAGGTTAAAATTATATGCAGGAAAATTATATTTCTGTTGATTTTCAATATCATTAAGAAATACGAATAATCCATAAATATAAAGGTTCATGGTATAATCATTAACCGCATTACCATTACTGACATTTAATTCGCTTAACTCGGAAACCACAATCATTATTTCCCTGGCGAAGCCATAATTTGTTGTCATTTCAGTTACCAAATTCTGATAAGCGGCAGCGTAAGCCAGAATATTTTTACGAGGGCTGGAAATAATTTCCTGAATGTCTATACCTGAAATAGTTGAAACTTTTTTAAGGTTTTCGCGGAAATAATTTTTACCATCAAGTACCAAGCCCATAACACCATAAGAAAATGGCATTCCAGAGCAGCTTTCAGGTTCAATTTGGCTTGTGATATGTCGGATATGAGTATTGGAATAAGCTACAGCTTCGAGCAATCCTTTTGGAATATCAGGATATAGCTGATAAGCCTCATTGAAATAATCTGAGTACGGGTAACTCAATTTTTCCTGTGGAAATACTGCTATGCTGAATAACAGAAAAATAATGGTGTGGATCTTTTTCATAATTCATGGTTTGAATTGCGAATTTATTAAGAATTGAGGAGAGAAAAAAATATTTTTGATTTTAGATTTGCGATTTATTATACAATTATTAAGTATTAACTTGACAAGGTTTTCCTTTTAACTGTTCGAAGGTTAAAAAAAGAGAAAATGAAGCTCACTGAGAAAAACAAAACTCTGTGAATCTCATCTTAAAAATTCTTTTGGATAAGTCCCCCGCGTATCTCTGTGAAATAAAAAAGAAGAAAAACAATATTTAAATTGGTTCAATTTCATAAAAATTATTATCAAACTTTATTATTTTTGACAGGCAAATTGATAATTATAAAATTCATTAGCAAAAGATTATATGCCAAAAAGCAAAAAAAAATTCAAAAAAGTTGAAAAAATACAACCTCAAAACAATTCAAAATCTATTAAACTCAATAATGGTCAGCTTCAGGTTTTGTTCATAGCATTGTTAAGCATATTATTGTATATAAACACAGTATCATTTAAATATGCTCTTGATGATGGTTTGCTGATAACTGATAATTCACTTACTAAAAAAGGCTTAAAGGGTATTCCTCAGATTTTAACCAAAGATTCATTTTATGGAGTATTTGGTGAAAACTCCAAAACACTTGTTGAAGGTGGCAGGTACAGACCTTTATCGCAAGTAGTTTTTGCTATTGAATATCAGTTTTTCGGTTTTAATCCTTTAATCGGACATTTGCTAAATATAATCTTATATTCACTTTTATGTATTCTTCTGTTTAAAACACTAAAAAAGATATTCGATGAATCAAAAGATATTCAGTGGTTCCGTTCTGTTGCATTTATTGCCACCCTTCTATTTGCGGTTCATCCACTACATACTGAAGTTGTTGCTAATATAAAAGGAAGCGATGAACTTTTCAGCCTTATTTTTTCTCTGCTTGCTCTGTATTTTTCGGTTAAATATGTTCAGGATAATAAAACAGTGCAGCTTATTGCTGTATTTAGCTTCTTTATGCTCGGGTTGCTGTCAAAAGAAAGCGCTGTAACATTTCTGGCAGTTATTCCTCTTACTGTTTTTGTTTTTGGAGATGCTAATATAAAGAAATATCTGAGACTTGCTATCCCATTATTTGCAGCACTTTTAATATTTATAATTGTCAGATTTGCCGTTGTTGGTTTTGGTGGTGGAAGTAAAACAGCAAATGACCTGATGAACAATCCGTTTTTAGGGACAGATACCGTTAGCAGATATGCTACAATAATG
This sequence comes from uncultured Bacteroidales bacterium, assembly GCA_964512865.1. Classification (GTDB taxonomy): domain Bacteria; phylum Bacteroidota; class Bacteroidia; order Bacteroidales; family CAIWKO01; genus CAZELC01. Next base: position 3,226 of record CAZELC010000126.1, on the reverse strand, counting down.
CTCACCTGGGGGAAATACCTTCTGTTGTTATTCTTTCCTCAACCGTTAACTCATGATTATTATCCGAAACAGATACCAGTTGTTGGAATTGCAGACATCAGAGCGATTTTGCCATTTCTTATTTATATTGTTCTCGGAATATTCGCAGTAATAAAAATCTTCAAAAAAAATATTATCGCTTATGGCATTTTGTTTTTTCTTATTACCTTTTCAATATCATCAAATATAGTTTTCAATATTGGAACCTTTATGAACGAACGTTTTATGTTTGCTCCTTCTATAGGTTTTACTTTAATTATTGCTTATCTGCTTACAAAATCTGACAGGTTCATCAAAAAAGAAAAAGACTTTAAAACTTTCGCTACAATATTTATTATTATTGTATGTTCCCTTTTCTCAATAAAAACTTTTACCAGAAATTTTGCCTGGAAGGATTCCTACACTTTGTTCACTACAGACGTTGAAACATCTGTTAACAGCGCCAAATGTAATGTTGCCGCAGGAGAAGTGATAATTAAAAGTATTAATGACAAAACTTCAGATGTTGAAAAAATCCAAAAATTAAATCTTGCTAAAGAGCATTTGAAAAAAGGAATTAGTATTTATCCTGAATTCAGTATCGGAATCGTTTATCTGGGTTATTGTCAACATCTACTAAGAGAATATGAAGATGCAAGAATAACACTTGAAAAAGTGCTTATCATGAATCCTAAAAACAAAGATGCCATTAATTATATTAATTATGATGCGCACGAATGTTATAAAGTAAACAACTTTAAACAAGCAGCATTAAATTTTAAAACGCTTATTAAATATACCGATAGCGCTGAGTTTAAACTTAATCTTGCAGATATTTTTGAGGCTATGAATCATGCTGATAGCAGCCTGGTAATTTTGAATGGTATCATAAAGAGTAATCCTCAGAATGACAAAGCATATAACAAAATCGGAGAAATTTACGGAAGGTTGTTCAATGATCTTGAAAAGTCGCTGAGTTACACTCTTACAGCATACAAGCTAAATCCAAAAAATCCTGATAATGCAAAAAACCTTGGGTTGATTTATGGAATTAAGGGTAATTACAAAGAGTCATTAAAATATTTTCTTGAAGCTTATAATATTAAACCTGATGATAAAGATTTATTGCAGAAGATAAGTTTAACATATAAAAATCTTGGCGACAAATCACATGCGGAAGAGTTTATGAAAAAAGCCATAAACAGCAAATAGTTTAACAATATAATATAGCAAATGAAAATTTGTAATTTTGAAACCCTAAATTGTTCTCACTTGTGTCGTAATTTGAGTTCATTTGTGGTATAAAGAATCTTATAATATTTTTATTATTTTAACATGCCGAAAAAAATTGTAAAAAAAACGAATCGCCCTGTTCCTGAAGTTAAATCGGAACCGGATATATCTTCTTCAGCAAATATCTCCGAACTTTTTAAAAGTTACAGATTTCAAAAATGGTTTGTCTTGGTTTTCACGTTACTGCTTTACGCCAATACACTCGACCTAAACTATGCTCTTGACGATACATTAATGATTACCGACAACAGTTTCACAAAAAAAGGAATACATGGTATTAAAGATATTTTTACTAATGATGCTTTTGTTGGTTTTTTGGGTAAAAACAATCTTTTACCCGGTGGTCGCTACCGACCACTTTCTCAGGTAATGTTTGCCTTGGAGTACCAGTTATTCGGATTCAACCCTTTCGTTGGTCATTTAATAAATATTATTCTTTACGGATTACTTTGTATGATGCTTTTAAGCATACTGATTAAAGTTTTCCATCAATATCGCTCAGAAAAATGGTTCAGATATTTTCCATTATTCGCAACTTTACTTTTTGCGGCTCATCCTATTCACACAGAAGTAGTTGCCAATATAAAAGGGCGTGATGAGATTATGTGCCTTATTGCCAGTTTAGGAGCATTATACTTTTCACTAAAATATATTGACAATAAAAAGGTTTACAATCTGGTGCTAAGCTTTTTTATTTTATTTCTTGGAATTTTATCAAAAGAAAATGCGGTTACATTTGTCGCAATTATTCCATTATGTATATTTTTCTACAAAAAAGTTTCTGTTAAAGAATATTTAATTATTATACTTCCGCTGATATTAGCTTTTATTGCCTCGTTTGCTCTTCGAACAGCATTTATTGGATTAAGATCAAAATATTTAGAAACTGAATTGTTGAATAATCCATTTCTTTTTGCAAGTTTTTCTGAGAAATATGCCACTATCATGCTTACCTGGCTAAAATATCTTTGGCTTACATTTTTCCCTTATACCTTGACTCACGATTATTATCCAAAGCAAATTCCTATAATCGGATGGTCTGACCCGAGGGCTTTTTTAACATTTATCATATTTGCTGCAATATCTGTTTTTGGAATTTTAAAAATCAGAAAGAAAAATTTTTATGCTTTTGGAATTTTGTTCTTTATTTTAGCCTTTTCCATATCCTCTAATCTTGTATTTAATATTGGGACATTTATGAATGAAAGGTTTTTGTTTACGCCTTTGCTTGGATTTACAATTATTGTAAGTTATTTTCTGAATAAAAGCCTCATTAAATTTCTTCATAACAATTTCAATATAATAATTTCAATATTTTTAATAATCATGCTCGCCTACAGCCTGAAAACAGTCACAAGAAACAGGGTTTGGAAAGATGATTTTACGCTTTTCACTACAGATGTGAAAGTATCAACAAATAGCAATAAATGCAATACTTCTGCAGGAGGAAAACTTATCGAAAAGTCGGATTCAACCATTGATGAAACAGAAAAATACAGGTATTTAAATCAGGCAGTGACTTATCTTAATAAAGCGAATGAAATATATCCGAAAAATCAAAATTCATGGCTTTTATTGGGAAACGCTTATGCAAAACTGATGAATTATCCGGAAAGCAGAAAATGCTATGATTATTGTCTTAAACTAAACCCAAATGACGAAAAGGCAATGAACAATATGCTTTACATTGCTCAGAAATCATATAATGAGAAACAATACAGAGAGTCATTAATATCATACAATTATTTGCTAAAAAAGAAATCTTCAGAAACTGACTTTATTTATTATATGGGATTAAATTACCGTGGCTTAAATAAATTTGATTCAGCAATATATTTTCTGAATAAAGTAATTGAAATAAAACCCGACAACTCTGAATCTTATGCCAGGCTTGGTGAAATTTATGGTCAAAATC
>CAZELC010000125.1:0-8041 GCA_964512865.1 uncultured Bacteroidales bacterium | reverse complement strand
TATAGGCTCATTTGCACAGGTTGCCTACTATTCGTATAGTCAGACAACAAGTACTTACGACACACTTGTTACAAGTACCAGTAATGCACTTACTCCTTCAATAACAGCAACAGGAATGTATTATGTTGATGCTGCTGCTCCTGCAGGTAGCACTACTGTATATAAAGGAGTAGGGTTGCCAATAGGATTTAATTTTACGTTTAATGGCAGTGTTGTAAATGTTTTTGGAGTTAACGCTAATGGCTGGATTTCATTTGGACAAGATTCAGTGAATTTAAATTCATCGGCATCAAACACACCAATAAGTGCCACCTCTACTGCTTCATCGGTTTTGCAAAATAGAGTAAGCGCTCTTGGTAGAAACCTTGTTGGACAAACAGGTTCGCAATTAACTTATGCAACTATAGGAACATCGCCTAACAGGGTTCTGGTTGTTGAATGGAAAAAATTCAAAAGAGGCACAACAGGGACAGCAGATAATATAAATTTTCAAATCAGGCTTTATGAATCAACAAATGTTGTTCAGTTTGTTTATGGTACAGTAACATATGCAAGTACCAATACTTCATCGTGTGAAGTAGGTTTACGCGGACAAACAAATACTGATTTCAATAACAGGACAGGTACACTTTGGGCTTCAACAACTGCGGGTACTGCTAATAATTCATCGGTTAGTATTTCTTCAACAATTGTTCCTTCATCAGGTTTAACATTTACCTACGCTCTTTTACAATATGATGCAGGTGTTTCTGCAATCAATTCTCCAACAGGGCTTGTAGCTGGTATAACAAATATTGGAGTTACAGTTAAGAATTTTGCATCGGATACACTTAAAAATGCAAGTATAGCATGGAGTGTAAACGGAGTACTTCAGACACCTTATGCATGGACAGGTAATGTTGCATTTGGCAATACTAATGGTCCAACTATTATTGGTACATATGATTTTACCACTTCAGGATTATATACTATTAAAACATGGACCGAAAACCCCAATGGAAATACAGACCTGAGAAATAGCAATGATACATCAATAGCTACCGTTTATGTTAAAGATTATGCATCATTACCATTTTCTGAAAGTTTTAATGGAACATGGGTTAATTTTTTAGGAACACGTGATGTGCCTTCTGTATATTGGAGTAATTCTGCATATACAGGGAATAATTCCTGGAGAAGAAATGACGACGGAACATCAGCATCCTGGACTAATGCAACCACCGGTGCTTATACTCCAACCGGAGTTGGTACAGGTACACTTTATTCTGCACGTTTCCATTCAGCAAGCGTAACAGCTGGTACCAGCGGAGCATTAGATGCATATATTAACTTTTCAACAGTTGGCCCGAAAATACTCAAATTCTGGCATATCAATACTTCCGGAACTGACACACTTTCAGTGTTTTTGTCGAGTAACGGTGGCCCTTTTACTTTAATTCAGAAGTTTGCCACAGCAGCAGCATGGACCGAACAACTTGTAGAATTAGGAACTTCAACCGCAGCAAATTCAGTAGTTAGATTTTCTGTTAAAAATTTATCTACTACTAGTGGAACAGATGTTGGTATTGACAGTGTTCAGGTTTATATAAAACCTGCTAATGAAATGGCTGCTGTAAGTTGGGTTGCTCCTCAAAGCGGATGCGGGCATACAGCCAGCGATACAGTAACAATAAAAGTTACAAATATGGGCGCTGCTGCTCAAACAAATATTCCGGTTTACTATTCTATTAATGGCGGGCAAACAATTATTGGTCCTGAATATATTGCAGGTCCAGTGAATCCCGGTGATACCGTTCAATATACTTTTACCCAGCATGCAAATTTCCTGACTCCCGGTAACTATAGCTGTGGTGCAGCTGTCAGCTTATCTACAGATTTAAATCATTTGAATGATACAATATTTGCGAATATTTTTTCAGTAGGAACGATAAGCACATTTCCATTTACTGAGAATTTTAATACAGGAAGCAGTAACTATTTTATGCTTTCTGCAAATGCAAACGCTGGTGCAATATTCCGCGATACAAGTGGTGTGAATAACACGGGTTGTGCATTTATGACAGGATTTTCAAGCAGTACAGGATGGACTGGAACCGGTACCATTTCTGCATCAGCAGCATATGGGACTTATACAACACATCATGCAGTTTTAGAACCTTGTAATATAAATGCTACAGGTCTTACACATCTAAGAATGAAATTTGATTTGAAACAAGTTTATAACTCACAAAAAACATATACATGGCTTGTTTTAATTGCTAACGGAGTAGATACTTTAAGCGATATAAATGGAACCAAATATTTTAATCCAACAACAGCTTCATCGGATCCATTTACTACCAGAACGTTTGATTTATCAGCTTATGCTAATACAATATTCTCTTTAGAATTCAAATCTGCCTGTAAATATAATGCAGCTAACGGAGTTCCCGGAAATAATAACTATATTGATAACATTGAATTTTTTATTCCTCCTGCTAATGATGCCGGAATTACTTCAATTTTAAAACCTGTAAATAAAATTTGTGGAATAGTTAATGATTCAGTGAATGTTATTGTAAAAAATTACGGAACGGATTCACAAATTAATATTCCTGTACAGGTTGACGTTACTACTCCTTCTGGATTGGTTACTCTGAAAGATACATTAGAAGGACCTCTCGCCATGAATGCCATAGATACACTTTTTGTAGGATATTTGAATACAACGGCTGAAGGTAATTATATTTTAAAAGCCTATACTGATTTGTCAGCAGATATAACTTTTAATAATGATACCACAACCACCACAATTACTACAAATCCTATATTAGCCATTCCTCATGTTGAAGATTTCCAGGGAACACCAGCGCTTGCAAACTGGAATGTAACTAATTTCCTTAGCGGAACAGGTCATGGAAATACCTCAACAGTAATGTATGCATCTATGAGCACTACAGCTACAACTGCCAGTGCATTTATGAATAAAAAAACCGGTCCGGTTACCAATAAATCATATCTTTCTTTTGATTATAGAATCGTAGGTACTTTAGGAACGGGAACAACATTAACAACAGATACTATATTGGTATTACTTTCGGATGATTGCGGATTAACATACGATACGTTGAAAATTATTAATTCAGCTAACCATGTTACTTCGGCTACTATGAAAAAAGAAATACTACCGCTGGCATCCTATTCAGGTTCATCAGTAATTCCGGGATTCCGTGTTAAAAGAGGAACTTCCGGAACTTATTATGTAGATATTGATAATGTTGCTATTTCTGAAATACCGGTTGTAAACCTTGGTCCGGATACAGCTTTCTGTAAGAATAATCCGGTTATACTTAATGCCGGAGCATCTGCTTCAGGATATACTTATTCTTATACGTGGTCAACATTGCTGCATCCTGCATCAATAGCAACTACTCAAACCATAAGTGTTGATTCGGCTGCTACGTATATTGCAGTAGTCAATAATGGTTATGGTTTAACATCAACTGATACTGTAGTGGTAACTCAGTTTGCTTCTCCCGTTGTTACTTTAGGAAATGACACTACTGTTTGTGGTTCCTATATATTAAATCCGGGAACAGGTTATTCCTCATATACATGGTCAACAGGAGTGCATACTCAAACCATTAATGTGACAACAACTGGTAATTATTGGGTTGATGTTACAAATGCTCATGGATGTATAACAAGAGATTCGGTTCATGTTGTTATTATTCCTTTACCTGTTGTTTATGCAGGTCCAGCACAATCAATTTGCTATCTTGACTCATTGAATTTATTAGGAAGTACAGCTTCAAATTATGATTCATTATCATGGACAACCAATGGTAACGGGCATTTTATTGATAGTACGTTGTTGCATACAAAATACGTTCTTGGCGCATCTGATATAACAAATGGAACAGTAACTTTAACTCTGACTGCTTTTGCTGATTGTGATACGGTTTCTTCTAATGTAGTGATAACAATTACTACAAGCCCTTCTGCAAATGCCGGAATGGATACTGCAATTTGTTTTGGTAACCATGTGCAATTATTGGCTGTTGGTGGAGGCGCTTATTTATGGAGCCCTTCAGAAGGTTTAAGTGATGCTGCAATTGCAAATCCTATAGCCAGCCCGACAACAACAACTACATATGTGGTTACTGTAACCAGCGCATGTGGCTCTGCAACTGATAATGTTGTTGTAAGCGTTGATCATATTATAAAACCTGATATTGGTAATGATACAACCGTATGTGTAAACAATGCTGTTACTCTTGATGCAGGAACAGGTTACAGTTCGTATGTATGGTCAACAACTGAAACTTCTCATTCAATATCTGTAAATAATACAGCCGGTTCATATGTTATTTGGGTTGCTGTAACATCAGGTGCTTGTACCGCTTGCGATACGGTTAATGTTATATACGATCCATGTGTAGGTATTGAGGAATACAAAGAAAACATAAGTATGAATATAATACCAAACCCGGCAAATGGTATAGCAAATATAGTTATTGAAGGATTGCATTCCGATGCTATTTTATCAATATTCAATATTCAGGGAAGTGTTTTATATTCTGAAAATATAACAAATGATAATTCAACTTTTGTTAAACAAATGGATTTTACTAATTTACCAAACGGAATTTATTTAGTGAAGGTTACAAGCAAAAATGAAAATATGATAAAAAGACTTATTTTACAATAGAACAATTTACTGATAAGACAAAAAGACCGTCTTATCTTTGAGGCGGTCTTTTTCATCATAATTTTTTTTTGTTAAATATTTTATCTATTCAATAAATTATCTACATTTGGTCAATATAAAAATAAACCAAACATAATACAAATCTATTATTAATTAAAATTAACCCCATGAAAAGAAAATTATGCATTTTAATTGCATTTGTGCTTATTAGTATGGGCACATTTGCACAGGTTGCGAGCTATGTATTTAGCCAACCATCGGGTACATATGATACATTAACTGATGGAACATCATTAAACCCTGATTCAACGGTAATCATCTATTATGCTGATGCAGCAGTTCCTGCTGGTTCTTCAACAATATCAAAAGGAGTGGGAATCCCTATAGGGTTTAATTTTACCTATAATGGAAGTGTTATGAATGTTATTGGAGTGTGTTCTAATGGATGGATATCATTTGGACAGGATTCTGTTAACATGAATACTTCTGCAACAACAACCCCTATTAGTGCAACATCAACAGCATCTGCGGTTTTGCAAAATAGGGTAAGTGCATTTTCGCGTTCAGGAACAACGAATTCAATTTACCCGCAGAAAAATTCTAAATTAACTTATAAAATACTTGGTACTGCTCCGAACAGGATATTCGTTATTGAATGGAAAAAATTTAGAAGAAATACTACAGTAACGAATGTTAATGAAAATATTAATTTTCAAATACGACTCTATGAAACTACAAACTATGTACAAATAGTATATGGTACAGTAGCATATGGCAGCACTAACATAAGCACTGTTCAGGTTGGATTACGTGGACAAGCAAATACGGATTTCAATAACAGGACAGGTACAGCATGGGCAACAACAACGGCTGGAACAGTAAATACTGCAACGGTATCTATTACTACATCTATTTGTCCTACAACTGGTCTTACTTTTACATGGGCACCTCCGGTAGTAACACAATATAATGCAGGGCTGACTGCAATTAATGCACCTGTTACACCTGTTGCTTCTGGTAGTAGCAATGTTTCAGTTACGGTAAAGAATTGGGGAACGGATAGTTTGAAAACAGCTACTATAGGTTGGAGTGTAAATGGAACAGTTCAAACTCCATACTCGTTTATTCATGCCGGATTAGCAAAAGACTCAGTTTTTGGTCCTGTTACAATTGGGGCGTATAATTTCACTACTGCCGGTGCTTATATTTTAAAAGCATGGACATATTTACCTAATGGAGGTTCCGATGGATATACCGCTAATGATACTGTAACTAAAACTGTTTATGTACAGGGATATGCTTCACTGCCTTTCTTGGAAAATTTTAACGGAACATGGATAAATAAAGAAAATACAAGAGATGTGCCTTCTATGTATTGGAAAAATACACCAATAACAAGTGATAGTTCCTGGAGAAGAAATGACGATGGAGTTTCTGCATTATGGACTAATGCTACAACTGGTACATATACTACTACAGGAACACTTTATTCAGCACGTTTTCATACAGCTGGAGCAACAACAGGTACTGCCGGGAAATTAGACGCTTATCTCAATTTTTCAACAGTAGGTAAAAAGATGCTAAAATTCAGGCATATCAATACATCGGGAACAGATACTCTTTCAGTATTGATGTCGAATGATGGGGGAAACACTTTTACTTTAATACAAAAATTTGCGACAGCTTCAGCATGGACTGAGCGTATATTAAGCTTAGGTACTTCAACTGCGGTAAATACGATCATTCGCTTTAGTGTGAAAAAAACATCTACAAATTCAACAGATGTTGGTCTTGACAGTGTTCGGGTTAATATATTAGCGCCTGATGATGCAGGTCTTACCGCCATGAATGCTCCTGTTTCTCCTGTTCCTGTAGGTTCTAATCCTGTAACTGTTACAGTAATGAATTACGGAGCAGATAGTCTTAAAAATGTATCTATTGGCTGGTCTGTAAATGGTAGTGTTCAAACATCTTATCCTTATACAAATTCAGGTATAGCTACAAGTGCTACTGCTGGTCCTGTTTCAATAGGATCATATAATTATACAACACCCGGACTTTATACTATCAAAGCGTGGACATCGCTACCTAATGGAAATACTGATGCTGATCATACAAATGATACTATATCCAAAACTGTTTATGTACAGACTTATGCCGCCATACCTTACATAGAAAATTTCGACAGTACCTGGGTGAATAAAAATGATACTTTGGATGTGCCTTCTTTATATTGGTCAAATACTCCTGCTTATGGCAATAATTCATGGAGAAGAAATGATGATATAATATCAGGTTCATGGACATCCCCAAGCCTTGGAGCATATACTGTAACTGGTGCTAATAGCACAATACATTCTGCCAGATTCCATTCTTATACTTCTTACAATTCAGTTGGAATAATGGATTTGTATATTAATATGGATACTGTTGGAGGCAAGATGTTAGATTTTTGGTATATCAATCCTGCCGGTAATGATTCTCTTTCGGTATATTTATCCACTAATAACGGGACCTCTTTTGGATTGATAAAAAAATATCAAACAGCTACTGCATGGACACAAGACATCGTTAACATAGGAAATTCTACATCTACAAATTGTGTATTGAGATTTAAAGGAATACCAGCTATTGGTTCAGATGATATGGGTATTGACCAGGTTCAGGTTTATATGCAGCCAGCTGATGATATGCAAGCTGTTGAATGGGTCTCGCCTGTTAGCGGTTGTGGTTTAACGAATGCAGAATCGGTTACCGTTAAATTTAAAAATGTTGGAACAGCATCTCTTACAAATATTCCGGTAAAATATTCTATTAATGCAGGAACTACAATTATAGGCCCTGAGTATATTGCAGGACCTGTTGCTCCAGACAGTACAGTAACTTATACATTTGCTACGAAGGCTGATTTTTCAACTACAGGTATTTATGAATGCGGCGCTGTTGTTAAAATGTCAACAGATGTAATTAACATAAATGATACTGTTTTTATTGATATTTCATCTTCAAAAGCAATTAGTGCTATTCCTTTTGTTGAAAATTTCAATACGGGTTCTAGCGATTATATGATGTTATCTGCTAATACTGAAGCAGCTATTAGTTATGATACCATTGGTACTTCAGCTACCTACGGAATATATTTTACAGGTGCTGCTTCTGGCTCCTGGTCATCAGGTGCTACTACAGCTAATGCGGCTTGGAACACGTATACTACACATCAGGCATTTGCAACAACATGCCAGGTTACCGACCCGAATTTAGCAAAACTTAATTTGAAATTCGACTTAAGACAAACAAGTGGCAGTACTGCATATATGACTTATAACTGGTTTGGTGTAGTTGTTAATGGAG
>CAZELC010000124.1:0-8108 GCA_964512865.1 uncultured Bacteroidales bacterium | reverse complement strand
ATCGTATTTATGCATAAACTCCTCTCCTTTTATGGTCTTCAATACTGCGCCAAAACCTCTAAGTGCTTCAGTAATAAGAAAAGACGGCCGTTCTTTCGGATTAAATAATGCAGTCGGATGAAATTGAATGAACTCCATATTATTGACTGCTCCTTTTGCCCTGTAAACCATTGCAATGCCATCTCCGGTTACAATCTCCGGATTTGTAGTATTGCTGTAAACATTCCCGACACCGCCTGTAGCGACTAGAGTAATTTTCGATAATATAGTATCAATTTTATTTTTGGGGTTTAAAACATATAACCCAAAGCAGGTAATTCCTTTGGTTCGTTTATTTACTTCTTTGCCAAGATGATGCTGGGTTATAAGATCAATTGCAAAGTGGTTTTCGAGTAATGTTATATTTTTATGCTTATTAATTTGTTTTAACAGAGCCTGTTCTATTTCCAGACCAGTACAGTCTTTTTTATGAAGCACTCTGTATTCGGAGTGCCCACCTTCTTTTGCCAAATCATATTTGCCAGAGTCTGTTTTATCGAATTTAGTTCCCCATTCTATCAGCTCTTTAATTCTCTCTGTCGACTCAGTAATTGTAAGTCTGACAATTTTTTCATTGCTGAGATTATCTCCGGCGATAATGGTATCGTTTATATGCTTTTCATAAGTATCAGGATTGTACATAACAGCCGCAATTCCTCCTTGTGCATATCGGGTTGCTGTTTCATCAGCCTTTGATTTAGTTACAATAAGCACTTTTCCGAATTCGGCAACTTTTAATGCATAGCTTAATCCGGCAATACCGGAACCTATTATCAGAAAATCAGTTTTTATTCGCATCGTTCAAGCATTTAGAATACAAACTTAATTTGTTTTGAAATATTTAACAACATTTTTATTGAACTTTCTTTTATAAGAAAAAGTTTTCTTAATCTTGACTTAATTTTGATAATAACAAATTATTTTTGTCAAACAACTTATACTTGATGAAAAACTTAAAAGAAAACGATAAAATCGCAATTATTTCAACTGCAAGAAAAATAACCCCCGATGAAATCAAGCCGGCAGTTGAAATACTTAAAAGCTGGGGTTTAAATACTGTTACAGGCAAAAACCTGTTCGCTGAATGTAACCAGTATTCGGGAAGCGATGAACAAAGAGCCGAAGACCTTCAGGCTGCAATTGATGACGATGAAATAAAGGCCATTATTTGTGCCCGGGGCGGCTATGGAACAGTAAGAATAATCGACAAAATTGACTTTAGCAGTTTTGTAAAGAATCCAAAATGGATAATTGGATACAGCGATGTAACAGTGCTACATTCTCATATAAACACTAATTTTAATATTGAAACCATTCACGGAAGCATGCTGCTGAATTTTAGCAAAAACACGCCGGAAGCACTGGGTTCGTTGAAAAAGGTGCTTTTTGAAGGACAGTTTTCCTATTGTATTAACTCACATCCCTTAAACAGAAAAGGAAAAGCAGAAGGTTTTCTTACCGGGGGAAATCTCTCATTGCTTTATGCACTAAACAATACGGTTTCTGATATTGATACAGACGGGAAAATTCTTTTTATCGAAGACCTTGATGAATATCTTTATCATATCGACCGCATGATAATCACCCTGAAAAGAAGCGGAAAGCTTGCAAACCTTGCCGGACTTGTGGTTGGCGGTATGACAGAAATGAAAGATAATACTGTGCCTTTTGGAAAAACAGCAGAAGAAATCATCGCTGAAGCTGTTTCTGAATATGACTACCCGGTTTGTTTTGGTTTTCCCGCCGGACATATTGATGATAATCGTGCACTTATTTTGGGAAGAAAAGTTAATTTTCATTCAGAAAATCTTGTAACTCTTGAAACTGTTTTGTAACTTTACCTTTATTTTTTTATCAAGATGTCTTTTATTAAAAAAATCTGCCTTCTTTTAATAATTCTGCTGTCGTTTAGCTTTTCTTACTCTCAGAGCTTGTTTAAACTTGAGGTTGAAATCAAGGGGTTAAAAAACAATTCAGGAAGAATAATGCTGCAATTACTAGATGAAAAAAACAAAATTATCAGTCAGAAAATGGGAATGATAAATAGCAGATCTTCTGACATAATAATAAATAATCTGAAACCGGGGAAATATGCAATACGGTTTTATCATGATGAAAATCTCGATGGGCATCTTGATTCAAACTTTATTGGCAAGCCAACCGAAGGATATGGTTACTCGAATAATGTTAAAAGTAGTTACGGAGAACCTCCACTCAAAGATATAATATTCAGCTTATCTTCAGATAAAAAGCTTGTACTTCAGCCAAATTATTAGAAATTGTTAAATTAATTAGTAAGCCATAATTTTTTATAGAAACTATGGATCGCCAAAATGCAAAATAGGCAGAGAGTATCATTCCCGTATCCTAAAATCAAAAATCTTAAATCTCAAAACAAAAATTCTATATCTTTGATATCGCAAATACGATTTTAATAACTAAAATATATTTTATGAAGAGAATTAGTTTTTTCACGGTGTTACTAGTGAGTTTATTATTTACCACAAGTGCGTTTTCATGCACAAATTTTTTAATTACCAAAGGTGCTTCTGCTGATGGCTCCACAATGATTACTTACTCGGCAGATTCGCATACTCTTTACGGAGAGCTTTATTTTCGTCCTGCACATGATTACAAACCGGGAACAATGATGGACGTTGTTGAATGGGATACCGGCAAATTTCTTGGAAAAATAAAACAGGCACTTCACACATATTCTGTTGTTGGAAACATGAACGAACATCAGCTTTCTATAGGTGAGACAACATTTGGCGGAAAAGAAGAACTTGTTGATACAAACGGAAAAATCGATTACGGCAGCCTTATTTACATTACACTTCAGAGAGCAAAAACAGCGAGAGAAGCAATCAAAATTATGGCAGAACTTGTTAATGAATACGGTTATTGCAGCGAAGGTGAGTCTTTTTCAATTGCTGATGCTAATGAGGTTTGGATTCTTGAGATGGTTGGAAAAGGCTTAGGTAAAAAAGGTGCTCTTTGGGTTGCAATGCGAATACCTGATGGTTATATCTCCGGGCATGCAAATCAGGCAAGAATTACTCAGTTTCCGCTTAATGATAAAGACAACTGCATGTACGACCCTGATGTTATTAAATTTGCCAGAGAAAAAGGCTGGTTTAAAGGTGAAGATAAAGATTTCAGTTTCTCAGATACATATTGCCCTTTGGACTTTAGTGCTGCACGTTTTTGTGAAGCAAGAGTGTGGTGCGGATTTCACAGAGTAAACAAGGAGATGGATAAATATCTCGATTATGCTATGGGTCAAAACCTTAAAAACAGAATGCCTTTATGGATTAAAGCCGATAAAAAACTTACTGTATATGACGCAATGGAGTTAATGCGCGACCACTACGAAGGCACGCCAATGGATATGACTCAGGATATCGGTGCCGGTCCTTACAAATGCCCTTACAGATGGAGACCAATGACATGGAAAGTTGACGGGATAGATTATTTGCATGAAAGAGCTGTATCAACACAACAAACAGGTTTTGTTTTCGTAACTCAAAGTCGTTCATGGCTGCCAGATCCTGTTGGAGGTATTTTCTGGTTTGGTGTTGATGATACTTACAGCACTGTTTTTATGCCCATGTACTGCGGTATTTCTAAGGTTCCGGAATCAATGGCTGAAGGAAACGGCTCAATGATGGAATTCAAAGAAGATGCAGCCTTTTGGGTGTTTAATCAGGTAACTAATTTTGCTTATACCAGATATTGCGATATTATTCCCGAAGTAAGAACACTACAAAAAGAACTTGAAACTAAATTCATAAACGAAACTAAAGATATCGACAAAAAAGCAGAGGAACTTTACAAAAGCTCTCCAAAAAAAGCAGTCGAATATCTTACAGCTTATTCGGTAAAAACAGGTAACGAAACTGTAGCTCGTTGGAAAAAATTCTATGGATATCTTTTCTGTAAATTTATGGACGGAAACATTAAAACACCCGGCATAAACAAGGTTTCACCAAAAGTAAAGCAGCCTGGTTACAGCGACCCTTGGTACTGGATGATTATTAAAGAAACCCGAAACAGATACAGAATTATCGGTTCGGCCGGGCATTAATAATCCGGATACTTTTTTGTTTTGGACAGAAATAACGACCTTTGAAGACAGTGAATGAATGAAACCCAATAAAAATACTGATGCATTGTATTCTAGAGATTAAAAATCTCTCTGTTGAGTTTAAAACAGATGCCGGTGTTTATAAAGCAGTCGACAATATTTCGTTTACACTGGAAAAGGGAAAAACACTGGGTATTGTTGGGGAATCAGGTTCGGGAAAATCAGTTACATCATTATCAATTATGAGACTTATTCAATCGCCTCCGGGAAAGATTACTGGAGGCGATATAGTTTTTTCTCCTGAGAAAAATCAACAGACAATTCTTACAAATCTTTCCGCTAAAGAAATATGCTCATTTAGAGGAAACAAGATTGCAATGATTTTTCAGGAACCTATGACTTCGCTTAATCCAGTATATAAGTGCGGTAAACAGGTTGCCGAAGCCCTGATTATTCATAAAAAACTTTCGAAAAAGTTAGCATATCAAAAAACCATAGAACTGTTTAATGAAGTTCTACTTCCCGACCCTGAAAAAGCATACAATTCTTATCCACATCAGCTTTCCGGAGGGCAAAAGCAAAGAGTTATGATTGCGTTGGCAATATCCTGTAAACCGGATATTCTTATTGCCGACGAACCAACAACAGCTCTTGATGTAACTGTGCAGAAAACAATTATTGAATTGATGAAAAGCCTTCAACAAAAATATGGAATGAGTATAATTTTTATTACTCATGATCTGGGTGTTGTTGCTGAAATTGCTGATGATGTAATTGTAATGAACAAAGGTAAAATAGTTGAAACAGGAAATGTCAGAGAAATATTCACCAGTCCTAAGAATTTATATACTAAGGGACTGCTGGCTTGCAGGCCATCATTAACTTCGAGGTTAAAAATATTGCCAACGGTTGCTGATTATACAGATAGCAATTTACAACTATTGCAACTAAAATTAAACAATGACAATGTTCTGACAGATATCGAAAGAAGAGAAAACCAAGTAAAAATATATTCAAAAGAGCCAATATTAAGTGTTAAAGATTTAAAAACATATTATCCATTAAAAAGAACTGTTTTAGGAAAACCTTCATCATTTTTTAAAGCTGTTGATGGTGTTACATTTGATGTTTTCCCGGGAGAAACTCTGGGTTTGGTTGGAGAATCCGGCTGTGGGAAAACCACGCTTGGTCGTTCGGTATTAAAATTAATTGAGCCTACATCAGGTGAAATCAAATATAAAGGAATTTCTATTACGGCTCTTAAAGGTGCAAAACTCAGAAAAATACGTCAGGATATACAGATAATTTTTCAGGACCCGTATTCCTCGCTAAACCCTCGGCTTACTGTAGGAAATGCTATAATTGAGCCTCTTAAAGTCCACAAACATTATAAAAACGACAAAGAAAGAAAAGAAAAGGTAATAGCACTTTTAGAAAAGGTAAGTATGAAACCGGAGCATTTTAATCGCTATCCGCATGAATTTTCAGGAGGTCAGAGACAGCGAATTTGTATAGCAAGAGCACTGGCATTAAATCCTGAATTTATTATTTGTGATGAATCGGTATCTGCACTTGATGTTTCTGTTCAGGCACAAGTGCTTAATCTGCTAAATGAATTAAAACATGAATTTGGTTTCACATATATTTTCATCTCCCACGACCTCTCTGTTGTTAAATTCATGTCCGACAGAATAATGGTAATGAAAGAAGGAAAAATAGTTGAAATGGGAGATGCCGACGAAATCTGTAACGAACCTAAATCAGATTATACAAAAAAACTTATTTCTGCTATCCCGAAAGGAATTTATAATTGATATTGATGCAATAAATAAGAAATAATTCAGTTTCATAAATCAGTAAATTCTTATAATCATCACATTTCTTTTAATGATAATGATTTTGATGATTAAGAATTTATTCTAAAATTGTTTAAATTTCTATATTTGCATAAGAAAAGCTAAGGATATGCACAAAGCTAAAATTTTATCATTGTCAATTTTGTTGCTTCTGATTTCCAGTATTAACGGAAAAGCTCAGTACACTGTAAAGGACACTTCATTACTTACACCTATGTTCTACGCCAGTTATGCTCTTCAGTTTCCAGGAGGAGATATGGTGAAACGCTTTGGGATTAATTCTAATGTAGGCGGTGGATTTCAGGTTAAACTAAGAAGTAACTGGGTATTTGGGCTTGATTTTAACTACCTTTTCGGAAATGATGTTAAAGATCAAACACAACTTCTTCAGAATATTTCTACATCATCGGGTTATATTATTGACGGTAACGGTGAATATGCAGATGTTTTTCTGTACGAAAGAGGATTTTATGCATCAGCACGTGCAGGATATGTCATTCCTGTTTTATCTCCAAATCCGAACTCAGGAATTTTTGTTTATGTCAGCGGCGGATTTTTAAAACACAAAATAAGAATCGATAATCCCAATAATACAGCTCCACAGCTTCAAGACGATTATAGGCTTGGTTATGATCACATGACAAACGGTTGGGGAATAAGTGAATTTGTCGGGTATCTGTATCTGGGAAATCAAAGACTTGTAAGCTTTTTCGGAGGCTTTGAATTCAATCAGGCCTGGACAAAGTGCAAAAGATATAATTTTGATGAAATGGCAAAAGATGAATCAACACATTTCGACCAACTTGTAGGAATAAAAGTAGGCTGGATAATTCCATTATATAAAAGAAAACCAAAAGGGTATTATTATAACTGATTTTAATCAGATGAGCTTTTTTTACAATATCGCCATTTATTTATACACTTTTGCAATTAAAATTGCCTCCCTGTTCAATAAAAAAGCGAAACTCTGGGTTAATGGAAGAAAAAACCTTTTTCTAAATATCAACTCTAAAATAAATCAGAAAGAAAGAATAATATGGTTCCATGCTTCTTCCTTAGGCGAATTTGAACAAGGAAGACCTGTAATGGAAAAAATAAAAAAAACTTTTCCTCATTACAAAATCCTGCTTACCTTTTTTTCACCGTCGGGTTATGAAATAAGAAAAAATTATGAAGGTGCCGATTATATTTTTTACCTGCCTTCCGATACGAAGAAAAATGCAAACTTATTTGTTAATATTGTTAAACCCGAAATGGTTTTCTTCATAAAATACGAATTCTGGTATAATTATATTGACTGCCTGAAAAAAAGCAATATCCCTGTTTATTTTTTCTCTGTAATTTTCAGAAAGGAACAGCATTTTTTTAAATGGTATGGAGGATGGTTCAGAAAAAAACTTCAAAAGATAAATTGGTTATTCGTCCAAAATAATATCTCACTTGAACTGCTTAAAAATATTTGTATTACTGATGCTTCAATATGTGGCGATACCCGTTTCGACAGAGTATTTGAAGTTACTCAAAACAGAAAAGAATTTCCTCTTATTGAACAATTCTGCGATAAACATAAAGTGATTCTTGCAGGAAGCTCCTGGCCTGCCGATGAAGATATTCTGATAGAATATATAAACTCATCGCCTCCCGAAATTAAATTTATTATTGCACCTCATGAAGTTCACAAAGAGCATATTGAATCAATTATTCAGAAACTTAATACACCGTTTTTGAAATACTCCGAAATTTCAGAAACCGCTATAATTGGGAAAAAACTGTTGATTATCGATTGCATAGGAATATTGCTTCATCTATATCAATATACGAGTTTTGCATATATTGGAGGTGGTTTTGGGAAAAGCATACATAATATTCTCGAAGCTGCAACCTTTGGAAAACCTGTAGTTTTCGGATTGAAAGAAGAAAAACTTTATTTCGGGCTCCCGGGAAATCCTGTTTCGGTTATGGTTTCTTTCAACCGGTTTGTCAGGCCCGCACTTCTAAAAATGGCAGGTTCACTGAAAACTGATAAACCGGTAATATGTGCTTTCGCAGAAGAGGATCTTGTTAAAAAAGCCGGAAGAAGATATTATTTAAGAGGGTATTACACCATAAAAAACGGTGAGTTTTAC
>CAZELC010000123.1:6142-8262 GCA_964512865.1 uncultured Bacteroidales bacterium | reverse complement strand
AGTACACCGAAAGTGATTTGAAAAAAAGTGCTGATACTATTTTGAAAGACCGTTGTCAAGTTATTTATGATCGTGCTAATTCCAATTTGGCAGCATTGGCAACTTATGGCGTAACAGCAGCAATACTAACAAATTTGCTGAATGCTTTGACTGCCTATAATACCTCGATCCCAAAACCAAGATTGGGTATTGCAGATAAGAAATTGGCTACCGAACAACTGGCTAGTTATCTTAAAAGTGTTGATGATAATTTGGCTAAAATTGATGCTTTAGTTGAAATTGTGAGAATTACTCAACCTAATTTTTATTCGGGATATAAAACTGCCCGTAAGATTGTTGAGACAGGTGTCGGCTCGTTGTCAGCAAAGGGCAAAATTACTGATTCTGTCAGTGGTATTGGTTTAAAGGGTGCCAAAATTACTTTTACTGCTGATGCAAGTGCAAGAAACGCAAGAACTGGTAATGCTATTGTTCCTGTAGTGAAAAAATCGGCTGACTTAGGTGGTTTCAATATTAAAACATTGCCTGAGGGTAGTTATAATGTGACTATTACAAAGCCCGGTTATAAAGACGCAATTGTTTCTGTTTATGTCACAAATGGCGAACTCAGCGTGATTGATGTGAAAATGGAAAAGAAGTAATTTTGAGCATTGAGAAGCAGGATTTGCTAAAAGAATTTCTTAAAGAAAGGGAACAGAATTTTTCAAACTGTTCCCTTTAATTTTTATGGTAATTGCAAAATTATTCTTTTATGATTTTTTTAAACTCAAAAGTTTTTCCGTTTGCAAGTTTAATAATATATACTCCGGCAGCAAAGGAATCTGTTTTAACGGTGGTTTTTTCCAATAAATTGCCACTATAAACAACTTGACCAATGGAATTATAAATCTCAAAGTTGATTTGTTCTTTATTTCCTGATATTTCAATGATCAATTCGTTTGAAACAGGGTTGGGATAAATATTTATTATATTACCTGCTTTTGTTTCGTATATTCCGGTAAATGTTATGTTTATTGTATTCGATGGAGCAGAACTACAACCATTTTGAGTTACAATAACATAATAATCGCCTTCGACTAATGGTGTATAATCCTGTGTTGTAGCACCGTTGACAATTCCATTTTGATTATACCATTGATTGCCTGTGATTGAATTTGAATGTAGTACATTTAGATTAACGGTTATAAAAGGTGTTGCAGGGATTTCATTTACATTTACGACAATATGCGTTCTCGGACTTTCACAACTATTTGATGATTGGCTTACATAATAATCATAAACACCTGCTGTTGTTGTTAAAGGTGTTGGAGCTGTCGAATTTCCTGTACCACCTGATGGAACTGTGTACCAGAGCAAATTACTTCCTGTTGCAGATAGCTGTGTTGCTGTTGCACCAACACAATATGAATATGTTGTTGTTGCTGACGGTGCAGAAGGAATTGAATTTACAGTTACCGTAATATGAGTTCTCGGACTTTCACAACTATTTGATGATTGACTTACATAATAATCATAAACGCCTGCTGTAGTTGTTAAAGGCGTTGGAGCAGTCGAGTTACCTGTACCACCTGATGGAACTGTGTACCAGAGCAAATTACTTCCTGTTGCAGATAGCTGTGTTGCTGTTGCACCAACACAATATGAATAAGTGGTTGTTGCTGTTGGAGCTAAAGGAATTGAGTTAACAGATACAGTAATATGCGTTCTTGGACTTTCACAACTGTTTGCTGATTGACTTACATAATAATCATAAACACCAGCTGTAGTTGTTAACGGTGTTGGAGCTGTCGAATTTCCTGTACCACCTGATGAAACTGTGTACCAGAGCAAATTGCTTCCTGTTGCAGATAGCTGTGTTGCTGTTGCACCAACACAATAAGAATATGTTGTTGTGGCTGTTGGAGCTAAAGGAATTGAGTTAACAGTTACAGTAATATGCGTTCTTGGACTTTCACAACTGTTGGCTGATTGACTTACATAATAATCATAAACACCAGCTGTAGTTGTTAAAGGTGTTGGAGCTGCCGAGTTTCCTGTACCACCTGATGGAACTGTGTACCATAATAAATTACTTCCTGTTGCAGATAGCTGTGTTGCTGTTGCACCAACACAATATGAAT
>CAZELC010000123.1:0-6042 GCA_964512865.1 uncultured Bacteroidales bacterium | reverse complement strand
TTCTTGGACTTTCACAACTGTTTGCTGATTGACTTACATAATAATCATAAACACCTGCTGTTGTTGTTAAAGGTGTTGGAGCTGTTGAGTTTCCTGTACCTCCTGATGAAACTGTGTACCAGAGCAAATTGCTGCCTGTTGCTGATAACTGTGTCGCTGTTGCACCAACACAATAAGAATAGGTTGTTGTGGCTGTTGGAAGTAAAGGAATTGCATTTACTGTTACTGCTAATATTGAAGCTGTACCATCACCGCATGAATTATTTCCTTTTACAGTAATGTCACCTGATATAGCAGAAGTGCCATAATTAACAGTAATAGTGTTTGTAGTGCTTGTACCTGTAGCTCCGCCCGGCAATGTCCATACATAAGAGGTTGCACTGGTAATAGTAGGGACTGTATAAGTCACTGAAACTTGGCCTTGACAAACTGTTGTTAGCCCAGTTATTGTTCCGGCAGCTGATGGTTTGTCACCAACTATAACATTTGTAACCCCTGAATATTGAGAAGAACATGTCCCACTTTGAACCTCTGCTCTATATTCCCATGATCCTACTGAAGAAGGAATTTCACTAAATGTGTTTGCAGTATTTGCTAAGTCAACCCATGAACCTGAATTTAATCTTTTTTGCCATTTATTAATTGAACCTGTGTAACCGCTCAAAGTGAGTGTGCCAGATGATGTGCCAAAACAAATGCTATTACCTCCAGAAACAGAACCTGCAACTGTTAAAGGATAAATTGTAACAGTAATCGGATCTGAAAGAATGCCATTTCCAGCACAATTATTAGCTTTAACAGTAATTTGTGCTGTTCCTGAATATGTATTATTCCAGTCAACGGTTCCAATTAATCCACTTCCACTTATAGTGCCTGCACCTGATGGAGTTATTGTCCAGATATAAGAAGTGCCATTAGCTGCACCACTTGTTGTAAAATCAGAATTAACCGGATTAATACAATATCCATTTGTGCCGGTAGGGGTTGCCGCCTTATCTGGTAAAGGTACATTTACAACCAAATTGTTGGTGTTTGAACTTGTTGTTGATCCTGCTACATCATAAGCTTTTACATACCAAGTATAACTACCATTACTTAAATCAGAAGTAAGTGTATAAGTGGTGTCTGTTGGAGATACAACAATAGGTGAAAGTCCTGATATATTTAATTCATATTTTGCTAAACCGCTACCAACATCCTTTGATTTATGCCATAAAAATGTTGGTCGGCAAATGACCACAGCCTCATTATCTATAGGTGAAATCAAAGTAAAATCTGTGGGTGGTTCCCAGTCAACACAGAAAGTCCACGTTTGATTTGATTGTCTTTCATTATCTACATTGTCAATTGCTTTTATGAACCAAGTGTAACAGCCTTGAGGCAAACCAGTACCTTGAGGAGTTGTTGTTGTTTGAGAAATAGGAATACTATCTCTATTTTTAACCCCGTTTATCCATAATTGATATTTACGTAATCCGCTACCACCATTGCTATCAAGCGTTGCTTGCCAGGAAAGTGGTGGGGCGGGCAAATCAACAATTTGATTATTTGTAGGTGAAGTTAGATTGAATGCATTGGGTTTAGCATTATCGATATTAAACAGTCTTGAATATGATGATTGATTATTACCAAGAGAATCATAACCTTTAACATACCATTTATGTTGACCATAAGTCAGTGGGCTAAGAATTGTCCATACCGAGTCACTGAGATTATCTTTATTTAAGGAACCATCAATCCATAATTGAAATTTCTGAAAACCTATTCCCGCATCCATTGTTCTTGTCCATGAAAATGATGGGGTTGAGTTTGCCGAATAAATTCCATTTAATGGATATTTGAGATCACATAAATCACCTAAAAATTGGAGGGGAGAAGAGTTATAAGTCGCCCCTGAAATTGTACAATTTATATTATTGGAAGTTTTATCGTATGCAATAGCTCCAGAACCTTCATTAAACCTCCAATAACCTACCAGATTGGGTTCAAGCCCACTTAGATTTTGATCTTTATAATATAGAATATCGGTAGCTAACCGATTAGTATTCCATAACCGTACTTCATCAATTTGACCATTGAAAGTTCCGCCCGTTGTTCCATCTCTTCCAATTATTATATCAGAGGTGTTATTTGGGAAAGTACCAGAAAATGATACGTAACCTGCGTTAACTCCATTAATATAGAATGTTGCAGCGTTACTGATTTTAACCACAGCAATATGTGTCCAGGTATTCAAAGGGACAGTCCCCGTGCTATAAAGGTCATGTCCTTGATAACCCTGATACCAATGCAAAAATAATTTACTATTCGTATATACTCCAAATTGGAACGGCATATCATTACAACAGTTAGTTCCTTTGGTAATAACCACATTACTATTTGCATTTGAATTGATTTTTACCCAGGCTTCAATGGTTAAACTGGCCGTAAAAGAATAATATGAAGCACCTTGAACGGTAAGATAGTTTCCTGAACCGTTAAAACTTAAACAATTGTTTTTATTATTATTAGGTGCATAATTATCAATATTCACAGTCCATGTTTGCGTAGAATTTCTTACATTTCCAGCATTATCAACAGCCTTTATCATCCAGATATGAGAACCATTAGTAAGGCTTGATGCTGGTGTGGTTGATGTCGAAGATGAGGATATATTATCACGGTTTAAGCTACCATCAATCCATAATTGATACTTTGCAAGTCCACTGTTTGCATCAGTTGAAGCACTCCAGGAGAGGGTGGGCTGCAGGCTTGTTGTCCAAGAATTGTTTGCAGGGGTTACAAGATTAAATACATTTGGCGGTGTTGCATCAACACGAAAGCTCCACGTTTCATTTGACTGTGTAATATAATTATTGTTGTTAGCTTTAACAAACCATGTATGCATTCCTTGTGAAAGTTGCTCATTGGATTGAAGTTGGTAGTTTGTGCTGTACACATCATCCTTTATTAGATTGCCGTCAATATAAAGTTGGTACTTACTAACATTGTTCGAGGCATTCCACTGAAACGCTGGAGTTGAGTTCACATATACGCCATTTGACGGTGATAACAAAGAAAATCCTGATGGTATAATACTATCTTGGGGGGTATGCAAGATTTCCCAACCAGCACTCCACCCATTATAATTATTCGGAAAAAAAACAGATGTTAAACTATTTGTCGTGTTGCTCGTTTGTGCAACCCAATTTGTACCGGCATTGGATGTTTTAAGAATTGTTCCACCAGCACCAACGATATACCCAGTACTAAAGTCAGTAAAAAATACGCCAAATAACATTACTATTGCAGGGCAAGTTTGCAAAAAATACGTTGCTCCTCCGTTGGCTGTTTTAATTATTGTACCATCAAATCCGACAATATAACCAGTTGATGAGTTTACAAAGTAAACCGATCTGAGAGATTTAGTAGTATAGTTTCTTGAACTCCAGTTTACACCAGCATCTTGCGTTTTAATTATTGTGCCATTGTTCCCCACAGCATATCCTTCATTTGAATTAATAAAATATACAGACCACAAGTTGTCTGTCGTAGGACTACCTAGCTGTGTCCAAATTGTTCCCCCGTTGGTTGTCTTATGAATAGTTCCATAGCTACTCACAGTATATCCTGTATTTTCATCAGTAAAGAAAACTGAGTTTAATGAATTTGTTGTTTCTGATGTCATCATTGACCAGTTCTCTCCTGAATTGGTAGTTCTTAAAATTATACCGTTATGCCCAACGCAAAAACCAGTATCAACATTCACAAAAAATATCCCATTTAAATCATCACTAACTCCCGAGTTTTTTGAAACCCAGGTAAGCCCTGCATCGTTTGTTTTTAGTATCTGTCCTCCTGATCCGCATGTAAAGCCAGTTGTATTGTTTGGAAAAAAAACAGAATTTAATATATTACTATTCCCACTTGTTTGTATCTTCCATTGTGCTTTTAACGTTACTGTGTTCAAAAAAAGAACACAAAAAGCAATTAATGTAAAAAATAGAAATTTTATTTTCATAAATTAAAATTTGTAAAGGTTGCTGCCATAAATAAAAATGACAACAACCTTTGTTTTATTATTTAGTATTTTTCTTGTTGATATAACCTTGTTTGCCTCCAAGTAATTGAATTAAGATCCAATCGCCGTCTTTTTTAAGAACAACAAATTCCGTATCACCCGGAACTTTTGCAACAACTTCAGTTCCATTTGGAGTTGTGTAAACATCAAAACGATCTGATTTACTTCCTGAAATTCTTACCTTTTCAGCAAGTGCATTGGAGTTAGTTTTAAACTCATATTTTTCAACATTTATACCGTAAATCTTGAATATATTTGCAAAGCTTTGTCTTTGAATTGAATAATCAAGAACTTTTTTGTAATCATTATCATTGTTTAGCTGATAAGCGATTTCTAAATAATTTTTAGCTTCTTGATCATCACCTACCATCATATATAATAGACCCAAATTATAAGCAGCATTTGCATTATAATTATCAGCATCATAAATTGCTTTATAAATACTGAAAGCATTATTTAAATCGCCTTTTTCTAGATATTTTGATGCTTCTTTGGCTTTATCGGCAACTTCTTTAACTTTAATTTTATCAAATTTAAAAACAGACTTAGTATAATATGGGACGAAATAGTTTGTAATCAATGGAGCTATTTCTTTAAGTCCCTTATCTATTAGAGGATTAACATCAGGAAAACCGGGATAAGATGGTTGATTCTTAGCAGTATTAGTTGCATAATAAGCAGCGGTGAATGATTTTGTACCTAAAATTTGACCATTAGCAGTTGAGATTATTTTAACCGTCACTTCTGTTTTCACTGTCCTAGTTGAATATAGATCGTAAGAACCATTATCATAAGTAGTTTTCTTTTGTTCATCATTACTTGTAAAACTTACCTTTCCTGTAATCATGGCATCAAAACTTAGAAGCTGCCCAAGCTTTGATGCTTGCTCTTCTGTAATTACACCATTATTGGTTATACTTTGCTGGTTTAAAGCATTTTGAAGTTGACCTTTGTCAACAATTTGTAAGCAATTAGTTTTTGCTCCATTAATATATGTTACTCCTTTTTTTGATTTTGTCCACATATCTCCCTGTTGATCAAATATTCCTCTATTTTCCTTTGCCAGTTCTTCATTGATTAAATCTGGCATCAATTGTCCTTCCTGACCTTCAAAATTTAATACTGCAATTTTGTGAACATTTTCTAATTGTTTTTCAGGCACATTTAAAATAAATGCTTCTATGTCTTGAGCATTAATTTGTGTTGAAGTTAAAATTAAAATTAACCCAAAGAATTTTTTCTTCATAATTTGTCCTCCATTTTTAATTGTTGTTAGTAATTTGTATTTAAAATGATTCTTAAAAAAAACAGCGTGATCAAATTGCCTACGCTGTACTTGAGGCCCGACCAAGAGCCCGATAAACAGATGTATGCAACGACCACGCTTTTACGTGGCGTTTTTGCTTACTATCCTGTTTATCTTTTGAAAATTGGTCGGTTTCAAGCACAGAATTCGGCTAAACGCTATATTTTATATTTCTTTAATTGTTACATTCTTGTCAAATTTTAATAAATATTGTATTTGGTATTTAAAGTTCAAAAATAACATTATTTCAATTACATACAAAAAAAATGGTTATTATTATTAGCTCATTTACTTGTGTTGGGCGAAGCCCAGCCGCCGAAGGCGGCAACAAGTAAATGTGCTAATTTGCAGTCATTCCATTTATTTCTTTTGCGGGTCGGCAAAAAAACTAAATCTTTTGTCTTTCTTGTCAGTTATTACGTATTTCGTTTTCAATCCGTTATTTCTTTCAAGTTTACTGTCTGTTGTTTTTATTTAGCGCCTTGTTGGTAACGTTCTGGCGGCTGCTTTTCGGTGGCGATTAATATTCACTGTCCTGTCAGGTTGCACAAATATAACAAAGAATCACAAACCTGTCAAAATGAGCTGTCCCGCCACTGAAAGCAGATGCCTGTTATGCACCGTTGTGTGTCCTGCGTTACCAAGGATACGAAGATAATAAAAAGTTCTTTGAAAG
>CAZELC010000122.1:0-8448 GCA_964512865.1 uncultured Bacteroidales bacterium | reverse complement strand
CATTACCTTCTCTGGTTCTTTCACCAACACCAGCAAAAACCGAAAGCCCTGAATATTTTTTTGCAATATTATTTATCAATTCCATGATAACAACAGTTTTTCCAACTCCTGCCCCACCGAAAAGACCAATTTTTCCACCTTTTGCGTAAGGCTCAATAAGGTCAATTACTTTTATACCTGTATAAAGAACCTCTTTCTGAGTAGAAAGATTTTCAAATAATGGCGGCTCCCTGTGAATATTATATGTTTGTATCTTCTCTACCGGGCCGATACCGTCTATTGCTTTTCCTATCACATTGAAAAGCCTGCCTTTGATATTTTCACCAACAGGCATAGTTATCTGTTTCCCTGTAGAAACGACTTTCATTCCTCTACGTAAACCATCCGTAGAATCCATAGCAATGGTTCTGATTGTACTCTCTCCTATATCTTTCTGACATTCCAGAATTAGAATTTCCCCATTTTCTCTTTCCACTTCCAGAGCATCATAAATATTAGGTAAGTTTCCTTCTTCATCAAAAGTAACGTCGACAACGGCGCCAATTACCTGTGAAATTTTTCCAATTATTTGATTTGACATATCTTATAGAAAATTGATTAAGTAAATTAAAGTTTTTATTATGCATCAACACGAATATCAAAAATACTATATTTTTTTTTTAGTTTAGAAAAATATGTGAAATTTATTAATTTTGATTAATAATCCGATTTTTTTAATCTTAAATTAAGACCAATAAGTGAAAATATTTAATGACATAAAAGATTATAAGACTGATTCAGATACTGTTGTCACTATTGGCACCTTTGACGGACTACACTGTGGGCATAAAAAAATTATTAATATTTTAAAATCAACAGCAGTTTTTAAAAAAAAGGAATCTGTGCTTATTACTTTTCATCCCCATCCTCAAATAGTTATTAACCCTAATAACTACAAGATCAAGCTTATTAATACCATAGACGAAAAGATAGCACTGATTGGAAGCACCGGAATTGATAATCTGGTTATAATTCCTTTTAACGAAAGCATTGCCCAAACCGACGCTGAAGTATTTGTAAAAGATTATTTGATTAAAAAAGTTAATGCTTCTGAAATTATAGTCGGTTATGATCATCATTTTGGAAAAGACAGGTCGGGAAGATTTGATAAGCTTATTGAAATGGGAGAAAAATTTCATTTTTCTACCATCTATGTTGACCCGGTGGTTATTGATGACGTAATTATCAGCTCGACAAAAATCAGAAACGCAATAAATGCGGGTAATATTTCCATTGCCAATAAATTTTTGGGTTATGATTTCTTTATTTCCGGGAAAGTTGTAGAAGGAAACAAAATCGGGAACAAAATCGGATATCCAACAGCTAATATTGAAGTTGACGATAAATTCAAAATTATTCCTGCTGACGGGATTTACGCAGTTAAAGTGATTATTGATAATAATGAATATTTGGGGATGTGCAATATTGGATTTCGCCCGACGTTTAATCTAAACGACAGAACCATAGAGGTTAATATTTTTGAGTTTGATAAAAATATTTATGGAGAGTTTATTACTATAAGTTTTGTTGAAAAACTTCGTGATGAAATTAAATTCGACAATGTTGAACAGCTAAAAGATCAGATATTTCAGGACAAGTTACGGTCACTTAAAATCTTAAAAAACACTAAATGATATTAATAAAAAAACATAAAATCACAAATAAACTTTTTACTTTAACTGTATTACTTTCGGTTTTCTTTGTCAATAGTTTGTTTGGTCAACTACTTGACTCTTTGCAATTAAGTCAGCAAGTTAAGTTTACTTCCATTGAGCTTGCACTTCAGGAACCACTTAAGGTATACAGACTTGATTTGAGGAAAAAGAAACTTAAAAAAATACCCAAAGAAATATTATTATTTACAAATCTTCAGGAACTTGATTTAAGCAGGAACAGTATTTCTGTAATTCCACAGGAACTAAAAGCTCTTGTTAATCTTCAAAAGCTCGACCTGTCTGTAAATAAGCTTGATACAATTATGCCTGTAATTTTTGGAATGAATAACCTTCAGAGACTTGATTTTAAAGGCAATAAAATCAGATTTATTCCTGATGCAATTGGATCACTTGTTAATTTAAGAACTTTTGATATTTCTGATAATAAAATCACAACAGTTCCAGCTTCTATCGGGAATCTTACTAATCTTAAATATCTTGTTCTTAACAGAAACTATATTGACTCATTACCTCCTTCGATAGGCAAATTAAAAAGTTTATATTTCCTGGATCTTTGGGGTACAAATATTACTGTTCTTCCAAACCAGATAAACAGGTTGCAATATACCCTTAAATTTCTTGACATGAGAGTAATTGCAATTAATAAAGAAAAACAGGATCAGATTTTCAATCAATTACCAAATACGCAAATCTATTTTTCGAAAAGTTGCAATTGTAATTGATAATCTTCGATTATATTCTTCCTCCTTTTGACAATTAATAAATCCTTTACAGGCTTATACTATTATTTTTTTATGATTTTATGACCAGTAATATTTTTCATCTTATAAAATCCAATATTTCTATATCATAATATTATAAAATAATGAAAAGCACCTAAAGAGTTTGTATTGGGAAAATCTTATTATTGCTTTAGTATTATCTAATATTAGTCACAATAAAATATTGAAAAACAAAGCTCACTAAGAAATTCTCGGATGATCACAGAGAACTTAAAGCAAATTTGAAAAGCCTCTTAAATATTATCTTAACAACAGAACAGAGCCTCTGTATCTGTGTTTACGTTTAACAATATCCTTAAAATATACTGTCCATGAGAAAACTCCGGCTTCAGCAAGTGTGCCTTTGATTTTTCCATCCCAGCCAACATCAATATCATTTGATGTAAAGATTAACTTGCCCCATCTGTCATATATTTTAAGTTCAAAACTGGACAGGTCGATTCCGGTTCCCTTAGTAATAAAAACTTCATTATTACCATTTTTATCCGGAGTAAATGCATTTGGCGCATAGAAAGTAATAGATTCTTTGATATAAACCTTTCCATTTGCAGTATCCTTGCAGCCATGCTCTGTAGCTACATAAAGAACAACATTGAAAAATCCCGAATCAATATATTGATGAACAGGGCAGAACTCTGCGGAAGTTTCACCATCACCAAAAAGCCAATATTGTACATATCTAGTATCAGATGAATTGTCGAAGAAGATATAAGGTTCAAGAATATCTGCTTCTTCAGGTTTTGCGGTAAAACTAGCATTTGGTTTTGGATACACAGTTATCATGCTGTCAATTGTAAGTGAATCAACACAACCATGAATAGAAGTTACCACGCAGGTTACATCATAAATTCCTGCATTTTCATAAATATGAAATGGGTTTTTATCCGTATCGGTTATTCCCTGATCGTGGAAGTTCCACCAATATGTTTGGCCTTCATCTGGGTTTGTTTCATAGAACTGAACTCTTAAAGGCTGGCAACCTTCCAATGGTTCAGCATAGAAATCAACCGGCGGTAAAGGATAAAGCTCAATCAAAGTAGCCGAATCAGTTATATGGCATCCCAACAGGTCAGTAGCAACTACAACATAATTGCCTTTAGGCAGACTGTCGGCAATTGAATCATTACCTCCTAAAGGAGTCCAGATATATGTATATCCTGGAGTTCCTCCAGTAACATGTGCGATTATTTGTCCGTCACTTCCGCCAACACAAGTAACATTAGTAGGCTCAAGCACAATATAAAGCGGTGGGTCTACATTTGTAATACTTATTGTATCTGATAAAGTACATCCGTTAACGTCTGTTACAGTAACAATATAAGTTCCTGCTCCAAGATTTGATATTGAATTTGTTAAGGCTGTTGTCGTTGTGGAATCACCGGTAGACCATTCGTATGTGTAAGGTGGAGTTCCATTAGTAACAGTAACCGTCAGTTGACCTGTAGTATCGCCAAAGCAAATAATTGGATTTGTCTGTGTAAGCGAAATCATTAATGGCGGATTAGGAATAATCTGGTGGTTTGGTACAATGGTGTCAAAATGGTACTGATTGGTTTGGTCCGGAGTAAAACCTGCTAACTCCCATGTATCATCATACCAAGTTATAGGAATATAACCTAAAGGGAAAGTCATCTGGAATAAAGGTCCGATATGTATTGTCCAGTCGGGCTGTGGTCCCTGATTATTCTGAGGTGTACAAATTTCACCGGTACATAATTGCTGGTAACATGTGTCCAAAGAGCCATAATCTTCGGGACATTGAACAGGAACATCTAAACACATTGCCGGTACGCAGAAGTCAGGTAATACAGGAAAAGGTATATTAATCCAGAATTCAAATGCAGTAATTGTAAAATCAAAGGCCAAACTATCCCAGGTATGATTTCTAAAGTCGTTGGTCATCCAATGTCTGATTCCCATATCCCATGTTGGATAACCAAAGCACGGATATTGGAAATTAAGATCGTTTCCGACAAGTATGGTAATCACATTTGAGTCACCTTGATTTACAACTGCACCTGTTGGATCCGTCTCCGTATATGGGACACTCGTTGGCATCGTAAACGTAGTCCATATTTTCGGACAGAAAGACAAATCCTGTTGCATGTGAAAACCAATCCCAAATTCCATTGCGAGTAAAACATAATCAATTGTGAAACCACCTCCAAGGTCTAAAGTCCCACTCAGATAACTTAAGAACTGTTGTATTGCAGGACCTGTTGGTGGAGGAATTAATCCGGCAATTGCAGACAGTAATTGTATTACATCAATATCCAGTTGTAACCAATGATCTTCTCCTGAAGCATAAAGACAAAGATCTGCAGGTTCGAGCCAGTCATTAGTAATAATATAAGGTATGTCAATCCATCCCGTTAATCCAATTTGCGGGATGGAGAAATAAATGGGCAGGATTGTATCATGTACTATATAAAAAGGTGGAAAATGCGTAGGATCAAACCACGGATAACTCACTTCCCCTGTTTGTGAATTAAGGTAAAATATATTTATTGAATCTGTTGGAATATTAATATTTATAGGTGTGAATGAGGTACAACTGAAAACACAAACTGTTACGTCTATAAATAATCCAAAACCAAAGAAAAGATCGAGTTGTGCAACACCCGCCGAAGGAAAATAAGAATCCAGATACCAGCCGTTATCAACAGTATAATCAGAATTTATTGTTATTGTTGAACCCGGATTAAATGTATAATTATCAGGGAAGGTAAGATCAATGGTAGTTGGATAGCCAACATCAATAGATCCTGTTGTAAAACCATGCAGACTAAAAGTGGAACCTAATTCGAGCCAAGTACCGATAGTAAAAGCCATTCCGAATTGAGCACCAAAGATTGTTGTAATAGCATTAACAGAACTAGTGTCACCAAAAGCTATATCAAAAAGATCGATATCCATATTGATGGTGAACGGCGAACCGTTTGGCCCCCACATATTTTGATTTGCTGTATACCAATCAACATCATAAGTGACAGTATGAGTCTGTCCTAATGCCTTTTGTGGGCTAAAATTGATTAGCAACACGATGCTTAAAAGAATGAGAAAATATTTTTTCATCTTTTATTGTTTTAAAACTGAACTGTTAATAAGCTTGCCTTTAGCACATCATACAGTATTTTCTTTACTACAACAGGATAATTTGCATTTATCCAAACAGTTTGTGATAGGTCACCGGTAAAGAACATTATTCTTTCATAATCATATTCCTGTTTCCCATCACGGCTTTTGACCTTAAATGAAACAATATACATTTTTCCGTCTTTGCCAGATTTTGTCTTTACATCTTCAGAGCTAATCAGCTTGACATTTTGTTTGTTGAAAAACTCGTCATTCATGCCCTGAACTATCATCAGATATGGAGTTCCGGGAATAACCTGAAATGAAATTGTTGATGATGCTCCTTCATGCATAAATCCGAATTTTCCATCTTTAGAAAAAGGTTTGAAATATGCCGGAGGGATAATCTTTATTGATGAATTTGGTACATTAATATAAGTGGTCATCATTGAATCTTTCTGTTGTTGAGTCAACTTTTGTGACCAAGTTTCATTAACCAGAAAAATTAGCAGAAATAGTAAAACTAATTGTATCTTTTTAATCATGAAGATCAATTTTATAATATAAACCAGAAATCAAGCAAATATATTAATTTAAATCAACAATAAAAAAATAAAACAAATAATTCATCAATTATGACGTAAATATAATAAATTAGGTTGCCTTTTTAAAATAAATTATTGAATAATTATCTTCCTGAAAATCACCTCATTCAAATACTCAAACCTAATAAAATATATTCCTTTTTCAAAATTTGACAAATCAATTGAATGTCTTACACCTGTTTCTGATGATTTCAGTTCTTTTTCAACAATCACTGAGCCCAGAGCGTTCATCACTTTCATGTAGAAAACTCCGTTTCCGAAAACATCAATATTTAAAATTCCGGTCGTAGGATTTGGAAATGCTGACAATGAAGCATTTCCCGAAAATAATTCAATACCGGCATCATCAACAACAGTTACAACAATATTATCTGAGCCTGTACATGAATTATTGTCAGTAACTGTTACAGAGTAAAGATGTGGACCCGGTAAAACCGAACTTCCAATTATGGTAAGTGTTTGATTTGAACTATTATCTGACCAATGATAATCAGAAAATCCACTTCCGGCATCTAAGGTTATACTGCTCGACTGAACGATTGTTGTATCATTGCCAAGATTTACAGTTGGAGGTATATTTACTGTTAATAACACACTGTCTGAAATTGTGTCTGGTGAGCAAACATTGGTAATCAAGCATCTGAATTTTGTTCCATTCATGATAAAAGTCACACTATTTATTGTGTACATAGATGTAACTGCTGTAACACCTCCTGCATCAACCCAAGATGTTGCGCCGGGTGATTTTTGCTGCCATTTGTAAGTAAGATTTCCGCCGGAGGCAACAACTTTGAATTTTGCCATGGTATTCATACACACTCCTGTGTCATGAGGTTGTGTGTTGATTATAGTATTTCCGGCAACAGTAAGGCTTACAATATTAGAAGTTACGTTTGGAGGGCAATCACCTGATACATTACAACGGTATTTATTTCCATTCATAGAATACGGGACCGCCAAAATAGTATAAGTATTAGCATTATTGGTTCCGGGAGCATTATGCCAAGAAGCTCCATTATCATTGCTTTCTTCCCATAGATAAATGATTCCATAACCATTGGCCACGAGGTTAAAACTTACATCGTCGCCTTCACAAATTGATTTATTTGTTGGCTGAGTTGGTATTGAAGGTGCAGCTTTAACCGTAAGAACAGCAACAACGGTAGTGTCACACGGAATACATTCGCCACAAATTATACAGCGATATTTATTACCATTTTGACTGGTTTGTGTATTTGTTACTGTAAGAGTTGGTTGATTAGCAGTTGGTAAGGTTGAATTTGTCCAAGTTGCACCACCGGGCAGCTGATATTGCCACAAATAGTTCAAACCGGAACCCGATGCTGTTACAGAAAAATCAGCATTTGTTCCCTGGCAAACCGATATATTATCAGGTTCATCAGTAATTACAGGCTGAGTATACACAATAAGTGGTGCTACAGTTGTTATTAAATTGGAGTCGCAAAGAGCATTAATAATACACCTGTACAAATAACCATTTTGACCTGCTGTAACATTTAATACTTCATATAATGAGTCATTTGCCGTTGGGCCACCTGCATTGCTCCACAATCCGCCACCATTTGTGCTAACCTGCCATTGATATGTAACAGCCACAGAACTTGTTACTCCAACATAATAATATACACTTCCTCCTGCGCAAATAAAAGCCGAATCAGGTTGATCATTTATTTGAGGCTTTATCATCTCATAAGCACCGATATCAACTATTCCACCATAAATACGGTTGTTTCCTGCAAAATCATATAACGGTAAATGCAAACCTGTTGTATCAATTATTCCTTTCTTAAATAAATGTGAGCAATCATTTAGCGACCAGTTTGCATTAACATTATAATTTATAGCCCCTATACCTGAAGTTGGATTAATATAAACAGGTACAGTATCAATATTATTTAAATAACTGCCAATAAATCTTGCTCCTGTATTTTTTATAAAACCTGTCGAGTCTCCTTCTATATCACAAAATTTAAAATTATTAAGAGAAAGACTATCATTTAAATAAACCTGACCCAATTGGTTCCCATATAAAATGCAATTTGTATAATCTCCCACAGATTTAATTAAAAATAATCCTCCACCATTTGCTGCATTATTTGAAATAGTATTATTTATCAGTTTTAAAACTGCGGTATCAGAATAAATGGCTCCGCCATTTACACCTGTGTTATTTACAAATATTCCATTATAAGAACTAAGAGTAGATTTTGCAATATGAACTGCTCCACCATCAATACCCTGATTTCCGGC
>CAZELC010000121.1:0-8478 GCA_964512865.1 uncultured Bacteroidales bacterium | reverse complement strand
GTTTTCTGTATCTTCATTAAAGGTATTTTTAAGTAATATTTCACTTATAAATTCTTCAAGACTCAAATTTTGATTATTGCCCGGATTGATTGAAAATATTTTATATAATTCTTCGGAAGTCTGCACAGTTTTATTAATTATATCAGCATTAAAACTTCCTATTTTCCCAATTTTTTGAGCTTTAACAAGGTCGTTGCTCCTTTGCTTTAATTCGGTTTCGGCAATTAGTCGCTGAAGCACTATTGAAGCCTGACTGACTATATTCTCGATTAGTTTTTTATTAGGTAGCTCATCATCGCTTTTTGAAAGAATATTAATACCTCCAAAAAATTTATTGCTTTTAGTAAACCCTATTGTATAAACTTTTTTAACACCTAATAAAGCTTCAATTGTTGTGCATATATTTTTAGGGATTTTTCTTGAAGAAAGTGTGAATAAACCCTCTTCTGCGATTTCGAGTGTTCCTGAAGTAAATAATTTCATTTCATTATCGGTTATTTCAGAGATTTTTATTGAAAACCGAGTAATATCCTGATTTGTGAAATCAATAATTTTTTTAATGTACTTTTCAAATCCATAATTGGCGAATATTACTGATGTATTATTTGTTCTGTCATATTTAGAAACAAATAAATAGCTGTTAGCAAGTAGTTTATATACAGTTTGCCCAACATAATTGTAAAGTTCATCAATGTTTATTATGGCGTTTATTTTAAGTGAAAAATCTGAGAGGAACTTCAGATAGTTAAAATACCTTCTTTCTATCTCTTCACTTTGTTTTCTTTCAGTAATATCAGTAAGAGTGCCTACATATCCTGTAATATTGCCTGAGCTATCAACTTCAGCATGTGCATGATTGATAACCCAAACAACTGTTTTGTCTTCTTTAACAAACCGGTGTTCAATTTTGAATGATTTTTTCTTGCCTGCCATTTCTGACCAGTTTGAAATAACCTTGTCTTTATCATCCTTGTGAATAGCTTTTATCCAGTTTAAACCTACAGCATTGTCAGAAGTCAATCCGGTAATATCACACCATCTTTCATTTACAAAAAAACAGTCGCCGTTTTTTTCAGTACGATAAATACCAACGGGAACCGTTTCGGCAAGAGTCAGGTAATGATCTGTTACTGTTTTTAATGCATCCTGAACCTGGCGTCTTTCGGTAACATCGAAAATAACACCATCGATGAATTGAGGTTTTCCGACTTCATTTATTACAGGCTTTCCTCTTTCAATAAAGTTTCTAATAGAGCCATCTCTATGTCTTATTTTGTATTCAATAATAAAAGGAGAGTTGTTTTTTACCGAGCTAATTATTTTATCCATCACTCTTTTTCTGTCTTCAACAATAATGATAGGGTCAATACAACAAATGCCATCTGATAGCAATTCTTCGGGTTTATAACCAGTAAGTTCGGTAACCATATCATTGAAAAACACCATACTGCCATTTTCAAGGTACAGCCTGTAAGGAATGCCTGTAATATTTTCAGCTAATGTTCGATAAAGTTTTTCTTTTTCAACAATTGTTTTATCAGCTTTTAGTTTTTCGGTAATATCTATGTTCATTCCAATAGCACCTGTTACAATATCATCCATCCACACTGGTGCCATAATGCTGTAAACAGATTTGTCTTGTCCGTCAGGAGTAACAAAACTAAGCTCTTCTTTTACTACTTCACCATTGAGTGCTTTGTTGCTGTTTTCACGCCATTTTTGAAGAGTCCCTTTCATCATTTCTGAAAATTCAGGCGTTTTTCCAATAAGATTTCCCCAAGACTTAACTGATTCTTTACTTTGAATTATTATTTTGCCTTTACGGTCGTTTGCCCAAAATACAATTGGGATATTTTTTAAAAGACTTTCCAGAAGTGCCTGCTGCTTTTTTAATGTTTCCTCAATGGCTTTTCTTTCTGATATATCAATACTTGTCAGCAGGATATTATTATTTCCGACCGTGCCTTCTGAAAGAAGGACGCCTTCAATAACTACCCAAAATTGCTCTTTGTCTCTTTTTTTAAAGCAAAGCTCACATTTTTCCTTCGATTTAGTATTTATGATTTTTCTGGTAAAAAAGAAAAATTTTTCCTGATGTTCGGGAGTGATATAATTGTCAAGTTTACTGCCAATTGTATGTTTTCTGTCAATACCAATTTGTAAGAGCGCAGCATTGTTTACTTCTGCAATATTAAGGTTGTTGTCAAGAATAAAATATCCTGTTTTGGAAATATCGAAAAGATACTGAAACTTTGAAATAATATTATCTTTTTCGGAGCTTTTTGTAAGCTCCGCATTATTTGATTTTGCAATTTCTGCTATTTTATATTGTATTTCATCCAGAATATTATCTATGTGTTTTTTCTCTTTCTCATCAATAAATTGAGCTGAAGAAACCTCGTTGATTAATGAACCAATTTTACTTAGTATTGAATGAGTTTGGCTTTCGGTAGGATTCATCAGATTTTTTGAGATTTGAATTAATATTCAAAAGTAAATTTAGTAAAAAAATATGCAGAAAAAAATATTAATGAAAATTTAAGTAAATATTTTATTACCGTTTAAATTTAAGAAAATCAGCACCTTCAATAATTTGGGGTGGCTGTTTAATAAAAAACCAAAAAATGACTTACCAAAATAGAATTAATGCAAATAAATCATTTTTGAAATATTTTATACTGGCTGCCATCGCAAAAACAGCAAAATACGGGTAAATAGTAATTTATTTTATTCCGAATACACCGATCTGGAAAATCTAATATTTTACGAATCAGAAACTGGATATTTTATTTCTGAAAAGATCAGATTTAGCTTTTAGTAATGTGTTTAATGGCTTTTGTTATTATTTCAAGATGGTCAAATGCCAATTCGGGAAGGCTGTCGATGTTGAAAAAAGCTGCTTCCGAAGCATCATCACCGGCTTTTATATCAGCAGTATTATCATCAACAAAACCAATGTAAATTACGCTTACGGTTCTGCCTCGTGGGTCGCGCCCGAGTGTTCCGACTGTATAAAATTGTTCAAGATGAATTCCTTCTATTCCACATTCTTCTTTAAGTTCCCTGAGTGCACAATCAACAATATCTTCTTCCATGTCAAGAAATCCTCCGGGTAGTGCCCACTTGTTTTTGAATGGTTCGTTTTTTCTTTTTATTAAAAGCACCTTTCTATTAATTATTTTATCTGAAAATATTATACAATCTGTTGTAATAGAAGGTTTTGGGTATTTATATGTATAAGACATTAAATATTTAATCTTGAGATTATTGACTATTTTATGATGTTTTTTTTGCGTCTGAAGAGTTCTTTAATGGAGTTGAATTCTTTTCTGTAAAATATTCCAATACCTTGAGTGTAAGGAGCGTAGTTGTTAAGAACATTATACTGGTTGGATTTATTGAAAACCTTGAGTTTCAGTTCGTCAGTAATTTTAACTTCAACATTTACATCTCCGATTATATTTTGTGAATTTTGTGTTTGTGTGCTTATTTGTCCACCTCCGACTCCCAAATTGCTTTCAATTTTCACTCTGTCGTTAAACAATTGTGTAGAAAGAGCAACTTCCACCTGTTCTTTGCTGATATTGTCGCTTGGAGTATACTTAAAACCGATATCAACTTTTTTA
This sequence comes from uncultured Bacteroidales bacterium, assembly GCA_964512865.1. GTDB lineage: Bacteria > Bacteroidota > Bacteroidia > Bacteroidales > CAIWKO01 > CAZELC01. The sequence goes on along the minus strand of CAZELC010000121.1, from coordinate 4,852 downwards.
CTGATTTGTGAAATCCAATTACTTAATTGTGCAGATAATGCCTCTGATATTGTTTTTCCCACCATATTAGAATTTGTGCCGGCAAAATTTGATTTTCCTTCAGATGGAGGTACAAAACTATTGATAATTAGCAGCGATAGAAACTCGTAATCTATATTCTGATTAATTACAGTAAGATATTGACTTTTTTCGAATTCTGTAAGGCTGGGCAGTACGATTTCGAAATTGAAACTGGGTTTTTCCAGCTTGCCTGTTATGTTTATAATACACTCAACAGGAACGCTGTTCCGGTTAGTGTCGAGTCCCAATCCAGATAAAGAAGCTTTTAAGTTATAAACTGCTTTTATGTCTAAATCGGCGTCATACGGGCTTCCGTTCCACCTGATAGTTCCGCCGCTGATAACATTAAATTTCTTATTTATAACATTCTGAAAAGTAAATAGATAATCTCCCTGCGAAACTGTGTAGTCACCATACATATTGAAATCACCCTTGGTATTAATTTCCATTTTAATAATTCCTTTTCCTCTAGCTCTTATTTTATCTCCGTTTTTTGGGTCAAAAACAAGTTGCATTTCAGCATCATCAGTAACATCGAAAACAAATTCCATCTGTATTCCTGAAAGGTCTCTGTTTTTTATTTTCACTGCGGTATCAGGTTTGGCTTTATTAATAAAAGTGATAAAGTCACTTTCAGTAAGGTCGGCAGAAGTATTTAGCGGGATAATCAGCTGAGTACCTTTCATGGTTTTTGCATTGATATCCATATAGATTTTATCTGCATCTCCTGAAATATTTGCATAACCTGAAGCGTAGGCTGTGCCGTAAAAAAGATTGTTGACCGCAGGGTTGGTATTCATACAAAGGAAATCCTTCGGAAACAAATCAATATTGTATTTGAAGTCCTTAAAATAATTATGTGTTATTCTGCCGCTTGCAATCAAAGTGTCGTTTTTCCCTGTTCTGATTCTCTCTGCCTGATTGAATAATTGCTGGTCAAGTACTTTTATTTTATCAAAATAGATCAGGTTTTTTGCAAGGTAAACGGTATCGGTAAATGAAACATTTGTGTTAAGGTAATCGATTTTAACCAACATGCGGTTTAAGTGAATTTTACCCGCTAGTTCAGGAGAAGCATTTAAGCCTGTAAAAGTAATGTATCCGTTTGCTCTTCCTTCTTTAATTGAGCCAATTCCATTAAGATACCTTGACAAAGTTCTCATGTCGAAATTGCTGAAGGTCGTTCTTAGGTCGAAATTTTTTGTTTTACTTACAGGATAATAATAGCCGCTAATTGTTAACGGGTAACCAATTCCAGTGCTGCCATATTTTTGAATTTCAGCATTTATCTTTATACCTTTGACATTGTCATCCCAACTGCTTTTTATAATAAGATCACCTAATTTATCATGGTTTAGTCCGAAATTTTTAATTGAAATATCGCTTATGAATGCAGGGTTTTGAAATAAATTTGAAACCTGAAAATTTCCGTCAATAAATCCGTCAAAATCAACTTGGTTAATATTAGTTAAAACATCAAAGTTGGAGATATTGAATTTCTCAAATTTTAGAAAAAGTTTATCTTGAGGTTGTTTTGAAAGTTTCCCGTTAAGAAATATTTTTTGCCTTTCGCTGCTGAATAAAAAGTCGTTAAACTCAGTACCTGAAGTATCTATTTTTATAACCGATGATGGATTTATATTCCAAACAGTATCATTAAAAATCATTTCAGATCTTTTAAATCCCAATAGCATATTTCTGTTTTTCTCAATTTTAAGCAATCCGGTTATGTCACCGGCGTATCTGCTTTTTGAAAGCTTATTATCCCAGTTCAACATATAACCTATAGAGTCATTATTAATGACAGAGTTAAGGACAAGATTGAAAATACCGACGCTATCCGAAAAGTACAGACCTTCAGCATTTGCATCTAACTTAATATAGTTATTAATTGTATTAGCATGAAGGTCGAAGTTTTTTACTTGTGCCGATTTAATTAAAATATTATTAGCAGTGATTTCAAAATTTAAGGTGTTGTTTTCAGCATCGTAACTGCCCCAAAACCTTGCATCATCTGAGGGATTAATATCGGCAATAAAATGTTTAAAAAGAGGGTAGGAGTTATTAAACTCGATATCGAAATCGAATTTTTGTTTGGAATTAATACTGTCGAGTTTACTTTTATCAATATTTATCCCTGGCAAATAAACGGAGATGAATTTATTAATTGAAGACTCAAGTTGATTAAAAACGAAATGCCCCATAAATTTGGCATCGAGAAAATCGGAGTTAAGATCAAAAACTCTGTATCCTGTTTTACTGATAGTTGTTACAAGGTTAACCGACTTAATATCGTATTTTACACCTCCTTCAAAATAGCTGGAATTATCAACTTTTACGCTTCCCTGAATATTATCAATATTTGTCCCGGTAAAATCTATTTTAAGATTAGTAGAAATATCTTTAAAAGTATCTGTTTTTACAAAATTGAGCTTGAAAATATCAGCATGCCTTATTGTAGAACTGAAATCAAAATCCGGAAGGCTGTCTTTCAAACTTACTGATCCCTTAAAACAGAAATCAATATTTGGATCTTTAATATCAATATCTCCTGAAAATGTTTTATCTCTATAGCTTCCATTCAGAGAAATATTAGAATAATTGTATTTGTTGAAACCAAATTGTTTTATTGTGCTATTAATATCAAAATCAGCAGTTTCGCTGGTAAGTCCTTTGCCTGAAATTTTTCCGTCCATTGTAACAATACCAAGTAATGAAGGATTGTCGATAAAGCTGCCGAGGTTAAAACTTTCTGTCGAAATATTTCCATTATAGCTGATGAGTTTTTCTGCTTTATTATTTTTCACCGACAGGTCGGTTATAATAGTACCTAAACTTGTTTTTAATGTAGCTTTTGCAACAAAATCGTTGTAAAATCCGGTAAAAAATCCCTTTAAGTTAACAAGTCCCAGCTTTGTAAAGACGGTTCCGAGGTTTATTTTATATCCCGGAATTTTAATTGATTCAATTTCTGCTTTATTGGAGGTGAGGTTTTTTAAGGAAATATTCACAAATGTTTCACGGATATCGGGCAGACCGGTCATAGTAACATCTCCATCAAAATAGGTGCTGTTTCCGTATAGAAATCTTAATTTTTTAACCTTTAAATTGTTCACTTTTCCTTTTACATCAGCCGTCATAAAAACTTTATCATCCATTCCTTCAAGTTCAGGAGCAAAATATGAAACATCTATCAGGTTAAATTTTGAATGTCTAATTGATGAGCTAATATTCACTTTATCAATGAAATCATTAATGTCATTCCATTCATTATAAGTGAAAGAAAGGTCGAGATTAAGGTCGGAGTTTGGTGTGATTATTTTTAAATTTTTTGTTGTGATTTCATGTGAGCTCACTCTTGCAATTGCACTGAAAAAGTATAACTTAAATCCACCTTTGTCCTTTGCGGAAAGTGATCTTATATCAGCATCAATTGTATCACCTTTAATGGAAATATCTCTAATATCGAGGTTAATTCCAGAAATATCGATATCGCCATAGTTCATCCCGAAATTATGAGTTTCAACATCCTGGTTACAGTATCTAAATCTGGTGTCGTTTATTTTTAAGGCATTAACCATTAACTTCCATGGTTTTGACACCTTTTTGTTTGTTGTTGTGTCGGCAGATTTAAAATAATCGATAATAAACTGAAGGTTTAAGCAGTCGTCATTCTTATATTTAACAAGGTTGAAGTATGCATTATCAAGAGTGAGTTTACTGATTATCAACTTATGCTCTGAAAAAATAATATCTCCGAAATTAAAAGCAATTTTATCAGACTGTAATAAAATATTCTTGTGTTTATCTTCAACATAAACATCCTTAAGTACAATTTTCAGAAGAAAACCAAAACTAACTCTTCCAACTGAAACTTTTGTGTTAAATTCCTGTGATAAAATTGTTGCTGCTTTATGTGCAAGATAATTTTGTACAGCATTGCTTTGCAGTAATGTGTAAAGTCCTGCAGGGATGACAAAAATCACCAAATAAACATAAATCAGTATTTTATAAATTTTTTTAATAATTTTGAATTTTAAATTCAATTTGATGAGTGTTTATATCTTAGGTATTGAATCTTCCTGCGATGATACTTCAGCTGCTGTCTTTGAAAACGACAAACTTCTGGCTAATGTAATTGCAAATCAGGATATTCACAAAAACTACGGTGGCGTGGTTCCTGAATATGCTTCCCGTGCACATCAGCAAAATATTATACCTGTAATTGAACACGCATTAAAGATAGCAAAAATAAACAAAAAAAGCATTAATGCAATTGCTTTTACAAGAGGACCGGGATTGCTTGGTTCATTGCTGGTGGGTACTTCATTTGCAAAAGCTTTTGCCTTGGGAATGAACATTCCGTTAATTGAAGTTGATCATATTCAGGCGCATATATTGGCGCATTTTATAAAAAGAGATGATCATGAAAGCCATATTCCTGATTTCCCGTTTATTTGCCTGGTTGTTAGCGGTGGACATACAATGATAATGTTGGTAAAAAATCATTTTGATATGGAAATAATCGGGCAGACTATTGATGATGCCGCAGGTGAGGCATTTGACAAGGCAGCAAAAATAATGAGTCTGCCTTATCCGGGAGGCGTTTTAATAGATAAATACGGTAGTTACGGGAATCCTAATAAATTTAAATTTCCATTTCCAAAAATTAAGAATCTTGATTTCAGTTTCAGCGGGCTTAAAACTTCATTTCTTTATTTTGTCAGGGATCAGTTAAAAATTAACCCGCAGTTTATTAATGATAATCTTAACGATTTATGCGCATCTATGC
>CAZELC010000120.1:0-8500 GCA_964512865.1 uncultured Bacteroidales bacterium | reverse complement strand
AGCACCCTTCAAATTGGGGTTAAAAACAGTTTATGATATGAAAATTTACAAATCTTTAATTGCAATCTTTGCGTGTCTATTCATTTTCTCAAGCTTTAACGGTTATTCACAAAGAAATTACGGGCAGGAAGCTGATAAGGCTTTTGAAACTGAACAGTATTCCGTTGCAATTGACATGTATAAAACCGCATATAATAAGATTAAACGGAATAAAGCAGAAAAAGCAAGGATTTTATTCAGACTTGCCGAATGTTACAGACTTACAAATAACTGTAAGCAAGCCATAAACTGGTACGGAAGGGTTATTAAAGCAAATTATCCTGACCCTATTTCACACCTTTACCTTGCTGAAGCATTGAAATGTGATGAACAATATGCAGAAGCTTTAATAGAATATAATGAATATGCTAAACAGGTTCCTGATGACCCAAGAGGAAAACTGGGCGCAGAATCTTGTGAACTCTCTATTAAATGGAAAGAAGACCCAACAAGATATGTTGTAGAAAATGTCAAAAAATTTAATAGCCGTAATTCTGACTTTTCACCTTATTGGGCTGATAAAAACTTTAAAGCACTTGTTTTCACATCTACAAGAGAAGGTGCAAAAGGTGGAGCTACAGATGGTTGGACAGGACAGAGTTTCTCTGATCTTTATATTACAATTCAGGATAAAAAAGGTGCATGGAGTGAACCGGTTCCTATGTCGGACGAAACTGTTAACACAGAGGCAAACGAAGGTACACCATGGATTAATAAAAAAGCAAATGTTATATATTTCACACGTTGTCCGGTAGTTAAAAAACAAAAAATGGGTTGCCAGATTTATTTTGCTAAAAAACAAGGTAGAGGTTGGGCGGCTCCAGATACGCTTAAACTATTTGATGATATGAGCATTGCTATTGGTCACCCTTGCCTCGAAGAAGACGAATTGACAATTTATTTTTCTTCTGATTATAAAGAAGGTGGTTATGGTGGAAAAGATATTTGGGTAGCAAAACGATCAAAGAAAACAAAACCTTTTGACAAACCAATGAATATGGGACCTGCAATAAATGGCAGTGGAGAAGAAATGTTCCCATATCTCAGAGAAAATGGTGACCTTTTCTTTTCTTCCAATAGTTATACAAATCTTGGAATGGGAGGACTTGATATTTTCAAAGCCCCAAAACAATCACCTGGAAAATTTGGTAAACCCGAAAACCTTAAATACCCAATAAACTCCGCTGGAGATGATTTCGGTATTATTTACAAAGGAATGAAAGAAGAAGGTTATCTTACTTCTAACAGAAAAGGCGGAAAAGGTGATGATGATATTTATTCATTCTATCTACCACCATTGGTTTTCACTTTATCAGGCGTAGTAAGAGATGATTCAACAAAACAGATTATTATTGGAGCGAAAGTTACCCTCAAAGGTTCTGATGGAACTGTTGTTATTGACTCTACGGATAAAACAGGAACTTATCATTTTGGTAAAACTCAAATACTTGAAGCAACATCTTATGAGTTAACAGTTGAAAAACCAAAATATTTTTCTACAAAAGGAAGAGAAACTACTGTCGGATTAAAAAATAGCAAAGATCTTATTCATGATTTTGTCCTTGTACCAATACCTCCAAGACCTGTTGTTCTTCCTGATATCATGTACAATATTGCAAAATGGGATCTTTTACCACAATATCTTGATTCACTAAACGGTCTTATACAAACATTAAATGATAATCCTAAGATAGTAATCGAACTTGCTTCACATACTGACTCTCGTCCAATACCTATGACAAATGATACACTTTCCCAAAAACGTGCTCAATCAGTTGTTAATTATCTTATTGAAAAGGGTATAAATCCGGGAAGACTTGTTGCTAAAGGTTATGGCGCTAACGTTCCTCGTATTCTTGACCGTGACAAAACTGTTTTCCTTGATCCGGAAAAATACAAAGCTTGCAAAGGTCAGTCTTTCTTCTTTGCAAAAGGTACACAAATGACCAATGATTATATTAAAGGATTGAAAACAACTTGTGAAAAGGAAGCTGCACATCAGCTTAACCGCCGTACTGAATTTTCAATATTAAGAGATGACTTTATTCCACCTCCTTCAAATGATACAAATGCTAAAAATGTTGTTGTTGAGATTAACCCTAATGACAATATGGTAAAAATTCTTCCATCAGGTGGCGGAAAATTTGAAGCAAGATGTGTAGTAAACGGTAAATCACAGGATTTCAAATATGAAGCATCAGAAGCTAATCTTCAGATTTCTGAACAACTGGTTAAAGATTATCTGAAAGATTATAGAATAACAATTTCTGAATTCAAAGACAAAGAAAAAGCACTTAATGAAGACGGATCAATAAAAGAAAATTCTGTTGTAACTCTTAAGAGAATTACAATTGGAAATAAAACTGTTGCTGGTATTGATGCAGTTATTGTTAAAGATCTTGGAACAGCAGTATTGATGGGTTCTAAAACTTTGTCAAAATTTGGAGAATTTATTCTTGATGAAGATAATAGAGTGATTGTATTTGACAATCCTAATTATGTGCCACCTCAAAAAGATGGTCAGTTAGAACCTAAAGACGATCAACCGAAACAAGATCAGCCAAAACAGGATCAACCTAAAGAACAACCAAAAAAAGATCAGCCAAAAGATAATAAAACAACTCCAAAGAAAACAAAGTAGCTGGGATTGTTATACAAATTAAAAGCGTCCTGAAGAAGATTCAGAACGCTTTTTTTATTGAAACCTAATATGGATAATAGATATAATAAAAGAGGAGTTTCTGCTTCAAAGGAAGATGTGCATAATGCAATAAAAAACCTTGACAAAGGTATTTTCCCTAAAGCGTTCTGTAAAATTGTTCCCGATTACCTGGCAAATGATAGTGATTATTGTGTTGTAATGCATGCTGACGGTGCAGGTACAAAATCAGCACTTGCTTACATATATTGGAGGGAAACCGGTGATTCTTCTGTCTGGAAAGGAATTGCTCAGGATGCCATTGTTATGAATACTGACGACTTGCTTTGTGTAGGTGCTACTGAAAATATTCTGCTCTCATCAACTATCGGAAGAAATAAAAATCTTATTCCGGGAGCCGTAATATCAGAAATTATTAATGGAACAGAAGAATTTCTTGCAAAACTTAGAGATTATGGTATCGGAATTTATTCAACAGGTGGCGAAACAGCGGATGTTGGTGATCTTGTGAGAACAATAATTGTTGATTCTACTGTTGTTTGCAGAATGAAACGCTCAGAGGTAATTACCAATGAAAAAATTTCTGACGGAGATGTAATAGTAGGACTTTCATCTTTTGGAACTGCAAATTATGAGGATGAATATAATGGCGGTATGGGAAGTAATGGCCTGACATCTGCCAGACATGACGTGTTCTCAAATATTTATGCTGAAAAATTTCCGGAAAGCTTTGATAAAGCAATCCCTGAAAACCTTGTATATTCAGGCTCAGTTTTACTTACCGAAAATACTGAAGTTAAAAATATAAATGCAGGGAAACTGGTTTTGTCGCCAACAAGAACTTATGCTCCGGTTATAAAAAAAATATTGGAGAAATATCGCGGAGAAATCCATGGCATGATACATTGTAGTGGTGGTGCGCAAACTAAAGTAATGAACTTTGTTGATAATCTGCATATTATTAAAGATAATATGTTTCCTGTTACTCCGTTATTCAGCCTGATTCAAAAGCAATCCGGTACACCATGGCAGGAAATGTATAAGGTTTTTAATATGGGGCACCGAATGGAATTATATATAAACAAAGAAATTGCTGGAGAATTGATAAAAATTTCTTCAGGATTTAATATTGATGCGCGAATAATTGGCAGATGTGAAAAAGCTGATTCAAAAAAACTGACAATTGTTTCAGAATTTGGAACTTTTGTATATTAACAAATATAGGATAAAGAAAAATGTTAGACAAATTAGAAGCAATAAAAAAACACTGGAAGGAAATTGGTGAGGAAATGAACAAACCGGAAGTGATGTCCGATATGAAGAGGTTCATTAAACTCAATAAGGATTATAAAGAAATGCAACCTGTAGTTGATGCATATTATAAATATTCTAAAATAATTAAAGATATAGATTCCTCAAAAGAAATACTTTATAATGAAAAGGATGAAGAGCTTAAGGCGATGGCAAAGGAAGATATTGAAAACTTAAGTACTCAGAAAGAAAAGCTGGAAGATGATATTCGCCTTTTGCTTATACCTGCAGATCCACAGGATAGCAAAAACGCCGTGGTCGAAATAAGAGCCGGCACCGGTGGTGACGAAGCAAGTATTTTTGCAGGAGATCTTTACAGAATGTATACAAGATACAGCGAAAGTAAAGGATGGAAAGTTGATCTTGTAGACTATACTGAAGGAACAGCAGGTGGTTTTAAGGAAATAATAATGAACGTCTCTGGTGATGGAGTTTATGGAATATTGAAATATGAATCTGGAGTTCATAGAGTTCAAAGAGTTCCAAAAACCGAAGCTCAGGGGAGAATTCACACTTCAGCTGCATCTGTTGTAGTTCTGCCGGAAGCCGACGAGTTTGATGTTGATATAAAAGATTCTGATATCAGGAAAGACACATTTTGTTCTTCCGGCCCAGGTGGGCAATCAGTAAATACGACTTATTCAGCAATAAGATTAACGCATATACCAACAGGTATCGTAGCTTCATGCCAGGATCAGAAATCTCAGATGAAAAATTATGAGAAAGCGTTAGGCGTTTTAAGAACAAGGATCTTTGAAATGGAATACAAAAAGTATCTTGACGAAATGTCGTCAAAAAGAAAAACAATGGTATCTACAGGTGATAGGTCGGCAAAGATACGAACCTACAACTGGCCTCAGGGAAGAGTTACAGATCATCGTATTCATTTGACATTATATAACTTGCAGCCAATAATTGATGGCGATATACGTGAGCTTATTGAAGCACTGCAACTTGCAGAAAATGCAGAAAGATTAAAAGCTGCTGTTCCGGAATAAATAACTATACATATATATTATGACAAGAAAAGAACTTATCGAAAGAATAAAAGCAACAAAATCATTTTTATGCGTCGGCCTTGATACCGATATTAATAAAATTCCAAAACATCTTCTAAGTGCGGAAGATCCGATTTTTGAATTTAATAAACAAATAATTGATGCAACCATCGATTATGCTGCTGCATATAAACCAAACCTCGCTTTTTATGAATGTTATGGAACAAAAGGTCTTATAAGTCTTGAAAAAACGATTGATTATCTGAATTCATTTTCTGATAAGGTTTTTACAATTGCTGATGCAAAAAGAGGAGATATTGGAAACACTTCAACTCAATATGCAAAAGCTTTTTTCGGAAAAATGAATTTTGATGCTGTAACAGTTGCTCCTTATATGGGAGAAGATTCTGTTTCTCCATTTTTAAGTTATGATAATAAATGGATAATTGTACTTGCACTTACCTCAAATAAAGGCTCTGACGATTTCCAACTTTGCAGGATATCAGGTGAAAATAACAAACGATTGTTTGAAATTGTACTTGAAAAATCTTCAAAATGGGGAAATAACGGTAATATGATGTATGTTGTAGGTGCAACAAAGGCTGAGATGTTGGGAGAGATAAGAAAAATAGTTCCTGATCATTTTTTACTTGTTCCGGGTGTAGGAGCTCAGGGTGGAAGCCTTCAGGAAGTGGCAAATTATGGGATGAATAAAGATTGCGGTCTGCTTGTTAATGCTTCAAGAAGTATTATTTATTCTTCTTCCGGAATTGACTTTGCCGAAAAAGCAAATATGGAGGCTGCAAATATGCAGATGGAAATGGAAGCTCTTATGAAGAAATTTAATGTTTTGTAAAATAAGTATTTAATAAGAAAATAGCAGGTCTAAAACCTTATAGATTTCAAGATAAAATCACGTAGTGATTCAGAATAAAATGCTCTTTTATATTCTGTTATGCCAAAGTAATTTTGTGAAAAACACTTGAATTATGCGGTTCATTAATTTTTTGATATTTATGATGGTATGCAAGAATTCAGATCTGCTTTATGAAGAATTAGAAAAATCAGAAGATTTTGACAGAGAAAAAAGCTATGATGAAACAATTGAAGAGTGCTAAGGCATTCTTTTCATGCCAATTAATAAACATGACATTATTTTTTGCCTTTATGTCATGCTTTTGTCTTTTTAAAAATTTGAACGCACAAAATAATGCACAATCAGAAGCTGATTCAGTTGATATTTCAATATCAAAATACGACAGGTATTGCCCGATAATGGGCGGTGATACTGTAAGAACTTATAATGGTTTAAGGCTTACAGGTTATTTTAAGGATGCTTACCCAAGTGGAAGAGTTCTCCATAAAGGATATTACGATGACGGAAAACTGGTGACGATGTTTACAAATTACTACGAAACAGGTCAGGTAGAAAGGGTTTTTAAGGCAAAATCAGAAACCAGAGGTACAGTTGAAATATTTTATCCCAGCGGAACATATAAGTCAAAAGGAGAATATGTTAAAGGTGAGCCGATAAAATGGGAAGACTATTATCCTGACGGTAAGCTTGAATTTACTGAGGAGTTTAGTCGAAATTTGGAATACCATCTTTACTCGAAGATGTATTATGAAAATGGAAAACCTCAAATAATATTTGAAATTTTTGATGAAAAAAACAGGAAATACAATTATGCAGAGTATTATGAAAACGGTCAGGTAAAACAAAAAGGGCAAAAAATTCAAAATAAATCAACCGGCGATTACAAAGAGGATGGGAAATGGAGTTACTATGATGAAAACGGTAAGCTTACTTTAGAAGAAGAGTATGAAAAAGGCTTTTTGATGAGTGACAAAAAGTACAAATAGGGATTTTTTTATAAGAATTATCGGCTTTAGCCGCATAAAAATATCTGGAAATATTGATTGAAATAAAAGAGGCTGTCTCAAATCTGTGTTTTATTCCTGTCTACACTTTGTTTACTTCTGTAGTTAATTTCTAAAATATTAAACACAGAGTATCCTAGAGCAGTACACGAACCTGCCTGTAGGCAGGGGTTCACAGCGGGCTGATATATAATTTGAGACAGCCTCTTTGTTTTATTCAATTACAAGGTTCCATCCAAACTTATCAGGTTCATCACCCAGCTGAATGCCTCTTAATCTTTCATAAAGTTTTGTTGATACGGGACCTGCTTTACCATCCTTACAATAATTATATTCTGTACCTGTTTCTCTATCGAGGATCTTTTTGATTGGTGAAATAACCGCTGCAGTACCGCAGGCACCAACTTCATCAAAATCACCAAGCTCGTCAGCCTGAATATGTCGCAGTTCAACCTCAAGACCCATATCTTTTGCAAGCTCTCTCAAACTCAAATTTGTAATAGAAGGTAAAATTGAGGTAGAGTTAGGAGTTATATATTTACCTCCTTTTATAGCAAAGAAATTCGCCGGGCCGGCTTCATCAATATATTTTTTCTCACGTGCATCGAGAAATAAAACAGTTGAAAAACCTTCTTTATGAGCTCTTTCACCTGCTCTCAGACTTGCTGCGTAGTTTCCGCCAACTTTTATATGGCCTGTTCCCAAAGGTGCTGCACGATCAAAATCTCTTACGAGTTGCACAGAAACCGGATTAAAGCCTTCTTTAAAATATGGACCGACCGGAGTAACAAATATCATAAAACAATATTCGTCAGCAGGGCTTACACCAACTTTAGCACCGGAGCCAATCAGTAACGGACGGATATAAAGTGAAGAACCGGTTCCGTAAGGAGGAATATACTGCTTATTGAGTTCAATTGCTTTTATCATTGCTTTTTTGAACAATTCAGCAGGAACTCTTTGCATCATAATTCCGTCAGCAGAAGAGTTCATCCTTTTTGAGTTCTCTTCCCATCTGAAAACTCTTATTTTTCCATCTTGTCCCATAAAGGCTTTTAAGCCTTCAAAAGCTTCCTGTCCGTAGTGAAGACAAGTTGCTGCAATATGAATGTTTATGGTTTCGTCGCTTGAAACTTCAAGTTCGCCCCATTCGCCTTTTCGCCAGTAGCAGCGAACATTGTAGTCGGTTTTGTAGTAACCGAACGGCAGGCTTTTCCAATCTATATTAAGCATAAGTATTATTTATAAAATTGTGAATAATGATATTAATTAGTAGTGCTAAATTAGAAATTATTTTGTTCGATTAAGAGAATTATGGAAATATTTTAGCCATAAATCGCAAATTTTAAGGATTTTTAACTAAGTTTTTTGCTTAGTTGCAAAAAGCAGTTGTTTGGAATCATTTTATGTTAAGAGTTACTATACTTCAATACTATATCTACAGAGTATTCACAGCCTGACTGTGGTTCAACGTCACACTGAGCGTCCGCCGAAAGCTTTGCTGAGGCGGATTGTCGAAGTGGGACGTATTCGCAGTTAATATTTTAATTTTTTTATAATGTCTTGTCCTAAAATAGGTTTACACAAAAAGTGTAAAAATGGAAACAAAAAG
>CAZELC010000119.1:0-8522 GCA_964512865.1 uncultured Bacteroidales bacterium | reverse complement strand
CACATGTTGTTAGAGGTAACGTAATTTATTCAGGTGTTGATTATGAAGCTATAGTTCGTGAAGCTGAAAAAGAAGCTGATGTTATACTATGGGACGGTGGAAATAACGATTTTCCATTTTACAAGCAAGATCTTATGATAACTGTTGTTGACCCTCACAGACCAGGCCATGAATTATCTTATTATCCAGGCGAAGTTTGTTTAAGAATGTCAGACGCAGTTGTTATTAACAAAATGGATAGCGCTTGTCCTGATAATATTAAAATTGTAAGAGAAAGCATAGCTAAAGTTGCTCCGAATGCAATCGTTGTTGATGGTGCTTCTCCACTTACAGTTGACAAACCTGAACTTATCAGAGGTAAAAAAGTATTGGTTGTAGAAGATGGTCCAACATTGACTCACGGTGAAATGAAAATTGGAGCCGGAACTGTTGCCGCTCAGAAATTTGGTGCAGCCGAACTCGTTGACCCTCGTCCTTATGCCGTAGGAAAACTTGCAGAAACATTTAAAATTTATCCAAATATCGGAACTTTATTACCTGCAATGGGTTATGGTGAACAACAGGTTAAAGACCTTGAAGCTACAATAGCAAACACTCCATGTGATGCAGTAGTAATTGCCACTCCTATTGACCTTAACAGAATCGTTAAAATTACAAAACCTAACGCTAAGGTTGATTATGAATTACAGGAAATAGGACATCCAAATCTTGAAGAAGTTGTTGTTGACTTCCTCAAAAAACATAATTTATTTAAAGGCGGATGTTCCTGCTGTCAATAAAATTTAAAAGCGACTTTACTAAGTCGCTTTTTTTTTGTCCGTAAATTTATATTTGAAAAAAATAAACACCATACAATATGAAAAACAGAAGTTTAATTTCAATTGATGATTTCTCCAAAGAGGAATATATCAAAATACTTGACACAGCCGAGGAGTTTGAGAAAAAACCAATTCAAAACATACTCAACGGTAAGGTTGTGGCAACTTTGTTCTTTGAGCCATCAACTCGTACGCGCCTAAGTTTCGAATCAGCAGTTAACCGACTTGGCGGAAAAGTGATTGGCTTTTCAGATGCATCAAGCACAAGCGTCCAGAAAGGTGAAACTCTTAAAGACACTATTATCACTGTAAGCAAATATGCCGACCTCATTGTGATGCGTAACCCAAAAGAAGGCAGCGCACGCTATGCCAGCGAGGTTTCTGATGTTCCGGTTATAAATGCAGGTGATGGCGCAAACCAACATCCTACACAGTGTCTTTTAGACCTTTATTCAATCAGGAAAACACAAAAACGGCTTGATAATTTGAATGTTGCCTTTGTTGGCGACCTTAAATACGGAAGGACAGTACATTCACTTGTTATTGCTCTTACAAATTTTAACTGTACTTTCCATTTGGTTTCCCCTGTTGAGCTAAAACTTCCAAGTTCAGTAAAAATGCATATTAAAGAAAAAAATCTGGAATATTATCAGTATACTGATATGAACGAAGTTATGCCTAAAGCTGATATTGTTTATATGACAAGAATTCAGAGAGAAAGATTTTCTGACCCGATGGAATATGAAAAAGTTAAAAACTCCTACATCTTAAACAAAAAAATGTTAGAAAATACTAAGGAAAATCTTAAAATATTACACCCGCTGCCAAGAGTTAATGAAATTGAAACTGAAGTAGATGACTGCAAACAAGCCTACTATTTCCAACAGGCATTAAATGGTGTATATGTTAGACAAGCAATTTTAAAATTAATTTTAGGTTTATAAATTATGGAAAAAGAAAACAAAAGAAAAGAATTAGTCGTTTCTGCCATTGAAAACGGTACAGTAATAGACCATATACCTTTTGAAAGTGTTTTTAAGGTTATTAATATTCTTAATCTGCATAAACTTACTGATCAGGTTCTTATCGGAAACAATCTTGACAGTAAAAAATATGGAAAAAAAGGTATCATTAAAGTCAACAACAAGTTCTTCAAAAATGATGAAATAAACAAAATTGCATTAGCAGCTCCTAACGCAACACTTATTGTTATTAAAAACTATGAAGTAATTGAGAAAAGAAGTGTTGAAGTTCCCGATGAAATCAACAATTTTGTGAAGTGCTTTAACCCCAACTGTATAACTAATCACGAATCGGTTCCGACAAAATTCAAAGTCATAAACAAAGAAGACGTTAAACTTAAATGTCTTTACTGCGAAAAGATCACAGAAAAGAAAAATATGGTTTTTAAATAACAAAATGTCATTGCGAGGACTCTGATCAAAGTCATTGCGAGGACTGAAAGGACGAAGCGATCTAAATATGATGAAACGAGGTGGTTGCATTTACATTATGACAAATTGCAATAATACCACACTTTATACAGGTGTAACTTCAGATTTAAAAGCTCGTACACTTCAGCATAAAAACCACTTCTATTCTGGCTCATTCACAGCAAGATACAAATTACATAAACTCGTTTACTTTGAATTATTCCATAATATCAAGGATGCAATTTATCGAGAAAAACAAATTAAAGCAGGTTCACGAAAGAAAAAAGAAGCATTAATAAATGAATTAAACCCGGAATGGAAAGACTTGTATGAAGAAGTTATTAATTGGTGAGATTACTTCGGGTTGAAAATGCAACCCTCGCAATGACTTGTAACAAGTTTTGATTAAATTATCTAAAAATTAACTAAAATGAAAAGCACATTACTATTTCTGGCATTATTCATTGGCATCACTGCTTTTGCACAAATGCCAAAAAAGGACAAAGGCATATTTATCAATTACAAACCAGGATATTACCAGAATTATATCCTTAAAGGTATTGAAGACTTTGACAAAAAAGATGAGCCATCAAAACCAAACAGATCATTTAAGATTGACCTCTCCGGTTATGATATTCCCACATCTATAGATCAATTCAAAAAGTATTGGTATAACACTCCCGTATCACAAGGTAATACAGGAACATGCTGGTGTTTTTCAACGACCTCATATTTTGAATCTGAAATTCAAAGACTCACAAAGCAGGAAGTTAAACTCTCAGAATTATATACTGTTTATTGGGAATATGTTGAAAAGGCAAAAGGTTTTGTTAATACAAGAGGTAATTCTGCTTTTGGCGAAGGTTCGGAAGGAAATGCAGTAACGCGGATATGGAAAAAATACGGAGTTGTCCCATTATCTGCATATTCGGGATTAAAAGACGGTCAAACCTATCATAACCATGCAAAGATGTTCGATGAAATGGATAATTTTTTAAAGTCTATCAAAGCATCCAATAACTGGAACGAAGATTATGTTGTTTCAACTATTAAATCTATTATGAATTACTATATCGGTGAACCTCCGACAAAATTAAAAATAGACGGAAAAGAATTAACCCCGGTTGATTATCTTAATAATGTATTAAAACTTAAACTTGACGATTATTGTGATGTAATGTCGCTCATGCAAAGCCCATATTATACAAAAGCAGAGTATGAAGTTACAGATAACTGGTGGCACAATAGCGATTATTACAATCTGCCTCTTAATGATTACATGAAAGTCATTAAAAACTCTATTCTCAGTGGTTATACTATTGCCGTTGGCGGTGATGTTTCAGAAGCAGGTTTTATAGCAAATTCTCAGGTTGCACTAGTGCCAAGCTTTGACATACCATCTGAGTATATCGACGAAAGTGCACGCCAGTTCCGTTTTAGCAACAACACTACTACCGACGATCATGGATTGCATATTGTCGGATATTTTGAAAAAGACGGTAAAGACTGGTACCTTTTAAAGGATTCAGGATCCGGTTCAAGAAATGTCGGAAAGGAAAGCAAGAATTTCGGATTTTACTTTGTCAGTGAAGACTATATTAAGTTAAAAATGATGGATTTTATGGTCCATAAGGATATGATGAAAGATTTTCTTCCAAAATTCAGGTAATAACAGCAAATTTTTGAAATATCTTTAATCTTTGATTAGAACATTACCGTAAAATATTTGTTCTTCTGTAATCAGTTTTATGAAATAAATACCATTTTGCAGCTGATTTCTTTCAATAGTTATTTTATTACCGGAGATGTTTTCAATATTTTTTACTTTGCTTCCTGTCAAACTGTAAATACTAAGACTTGCATTCTTTACAAATACCCCGAAATCAACATTGAAATAATCAGAACAAGGATTGGGATAGACTCTGAATTGCTTATTTCCTTCAATTTCATTCACATCTGAAGTGGCAGGTTGCACAATAGAGATGCTTTGTCCCTCAATATCAATTGTTCCGCTTCGGGAAGCTCCGCTTGTATTTTCAGTAACAGTAATTGATAATGCTCCATTTCCTGTTCCTGATGATGAAGTGGAAAGCCAACCGTTTCCATTGGTAACTGATGCAGTCCAATCGCATCCAGATTGAGCGAAAACAAGGGCAATATTGTCATAGTTATTAGCTGATAAATTTGGGCAAGAAAATGATGATGTTGATAATGAATAATTTGTACATGTAGGATTACTTAGTAAAATCCTTGAAAAACCTTTTCCTGTTATTTCTTCAATTTTAGAGTAAGAACCTCCTAAATACATGCTGTTATCATTTATACTAATGGCATTAACAGAATTATCTGCATCCGACTTCCATGTTAAATCAGCATTACCATTTGTATCATTAAGCTTTGCAAGTTTGTTTCTGGTCAGCCCGCCAATATTTGAAAACTGACCAGCAACATAAATATCTGTACCATAGGAAGCTATTGCATACACATCACCATTTGCATCCGGGTTCCAAACTGAATCAATTACTCCATCATTGTATTTAACCTTTCCTAAATGCTTTCTCTCCAGTCCGCCAATGCTGTCGAACTCTCCGCCAATATACACAAATGGACCGTTGAAAGAAATAGCTCTGACATCTTTATTAACATGAGCATTCCAGCTTGAATCAGCTTTACCGTCAGTATTATTTAGTTTTGCGAAATACCTACTTGGTTGTCCGCCAATTATTGTAAAATCACCACCGGCGAAAATATCATTACCATTTGCTGTTATTGACCATATATGTCCGAAGTTTGGATTAGGATTCCAGGAAGGGTCAGCATCACCATTCGTTGTATTCAATTTGGCAATTCTGTTCCTGTTTTGCCCGCCAATTCCATAAAATGCTCCACCCACATAAATGCTGTTACCAGCCTGTGTAATAGAAAATATATTATAATCAGGATCGGGATTCCAGTTTATATCTGCATTTCCATTGGTATTATTTAATTTTGCAAGATAATTTCTTCGCAATCCACCAATAGTATCAAAACTTCCTCCGACATAAATATCATTTCCTTTCAATGCAATTGCATTTATGCCATATCCAAAAAGTGCTTTGACATCAGCATTCCATAAAGAATCAGCAGTTCCGGTAGCATTTTTTATTTTTGCAATATTCTTTCTGGATAAACCACCAACCGAGTTAAAATAACCTCCAAGACAAATATTCGATCCACTGATTGCCATAGAATTAACATAGCTATTGGCATTTGGATTCCAATTTAAATCAGCATTGCCATTTGTACTATTAAGCTTGGCTATTCTGTTTCTTTTATTTCCACCTATTTCCCAAAACATACCTCCGGCATAAATATCAGATCCATTTGTAACAATCGTATTAACTTCTGCGCTTGAGTTTGGATTCCATATTGCGTCCGCGTTACCATTTGTACTATTAAGTTTTGCTATATAATTTCTTGTCTGACCACCAATTGCAGTAAAATTACCTCCTGCATAAATATCCGATCCATTAATTGCAATTGCATCAACAATATTATTAGCATTTGCATCCCAGCTTAAATCTGCATTTCCATTAGTCTTATTTAATTTAGCTATATTATTTCTTAGTTGTCCTCCCATACTTATAAAATAACCTCCAACATAAATATCACTTCCGCTGACAATAATAGATTTTACGTCATATCCCGTAGGATCAGGATTCCATGTTGCATCCGCCATTCCATTGGTATTGTTCAATTTAGCTATAATTTTTCTTGAAGCTCCACCGATATTGTTAAAATTACCACCTGCATATATATCACTTCCATCGACAAAAATTGCATTTACATAATCAGTGGCTCCAGGGTTCCATGTTGCATCTGCATTACCATTAGTATTGTTAAGTTTTGCTATAAAAAGTCTCGACTGCCCGCCAATATTATTAAACTGCCCACCTGCATATACATCAGTTCCGCTGACAAAAAGAGTCCAAACCGTACCATCAGCGTTTGGATTCCAGTTAGCATCTACTGTTTTATCTGATTTAATATGCGCAATATGATTTCTTGTATAATTTCCAACTTTAGTAAAAAAGCCGCCAATATACCAGCCACCTGAACCATCAGATGCGACTGTCTGAATAATGCCGTTAACTTTAGGAAAACTCATATCAGGTGAGGATGAAGAAGTTGTAATCACAGCTCCACATCCTGTGTTTGGACCAATATGTTCAAAAACTCCACCTATATATGTTGATACACCATCTGTTACAACTGAATTTACTTGTCCATCAGTTATCCATAAGGTAGAATCAGGTATTTGAGAAAAAGAAGTATTAGCAAACAATCCCATAATAGATAGGAAAGCGAATAAGAGTTTTTTCATTTCTACAATTTTAAAGTTTATTTGTCAAATATATAAATTTTGTATCAAGTGGAAAAGTTAAAGACTGTTTCAAAACTATTTTTTGAAATATTTTTTTCTTTTATCTGAATTCCATATATTTGCTTTAACTACAACAATTACAAATATTTTTTACAATGAAAACCCTGAAAAAGAAGTTCAAGGATTATTTTGCATTCAACAAATCCGAAAGAAGAGGAATATTTGTTTTACTCCTGATTTTGTTTTTTATTATTGTTTTCAATATAGCTATGCCTTTATTCATAAGTAAAGGAGTGACAAATTTTGATGTATTTCAAGCCGCTATCAGTGAATTCGAAAAAACAAAAGAAGTAGTTTCAAAAAAGACCAATTTCTATCCTGAAAGAGAAAGAGAGTTTGATTTTAACAATTCCGATAAATCAATTACGGAGAAAGTTATTACACCATTTGTTTTTGATCCGAACAATCTACCTGCAGGAAAGTGGAAAGAGCTTGGGCTTACTGATAAGCAAATCAAAGTAATTAAGAATTTTGAAGAAAAAGGAGGAAAATTCTATAAAAAGGAAGACCTTAAAAAAATGTACTGTATATCAAAAAACGAATATGAAGTTCTCGAACCATATATTCAAATAAAAGGATTTGTAAATTCATCAGTGAAAAGCAAAGAAAGAAAAAAAGCTGACTTAACTACAATAGAGATTAATACAGCGAGTGCCGAAGATCTTGAAAAAATAAAAGGAATCGGACAATACCTCGCTAAGAGCATTATAAAATACAGAGAATTACTAGGTGGATTTTATAAACCGGAGCAATTGCTGGAAGTTTATCACCTTGACAGTTCCCGATATTTGCAAATAATACCTCAAATAGATGTAGATGCACGATATACAAGAAAAATAGACGTTAACATGGCAGAATTTGATGTGCTTAAAAAGCACCCTTATATAGGTTATAATGTCGCCCTATCGCTAACAAACTACAGAAAAGTACATGGAAAATTTAAAAACTTATCAGAAATAAAGAAATCTGCGCTAATAACAGATGCGTTATTTCAAAAAATTTCACCATATTTGAAGACTGAATAAATCGAATATTATGAAAAAGTCAATTTTGTTATTTTTTATTGCATTACTATTGTTTTCAGGAAAATCTTTTTCACAGGAAAAAATCAAATGGTATAACTTTAATGAAGCAACTGAACTTTGTAAGAAAAAGCCTAAAAAGATATTTATTGACGTTTTTACAGACTGGTGTGGTTGGTGTAAGGAGATGGAAAATAAAACATTTTCAAATCAGATTATTGCCGCTTATATGAATAAGTATTTCTACCCTGTAAAGTTTAATGCCGAAGGTTCAGATACAATTTTTTGGAACGGTAAGAAATATTTCAACGCAATACCGGGAAAAAGAGGTTCCACACACCAATTTGTCTACGCTGTTATGCAAGGTCAGATTGGATACCCTTGCTTTATTATCATGAACGAAAAAGCAGAAAAACTGATTTCAATCATGGGATTCAGAACTCCAAAGCAGTTTGAACCTGTGCTTAACTATTATGGCGAAAACGCTTATAAAAAAGAAAAATGGGAAGATTATAATGCTAATTTTAAAAGCAAGATAGAATAAAAAAAGTCCGAAAAATCGGACTTTTGGGTGAATGATGGGATTCGAACCCACGACCCTCAGAACCACAATCTGATGCTCTAACCGGCTGAGCTACACTCACCATTTTTATTATGCGTGCAAAGATAAATAAAAATTTAGTTTTAAGCAAAATTTAATTTAATTTTGCTCAGATGAGCAACAAAAAAATAAAAGTTTTATTTATCTCAAGCTGGTTTCCAACAAGAAATAACACCCCTAAGGGAAATTTTGTTTAAAAGCATATTCAGGCTGTTTCAGAGCTCT
>CAZELC010000118.1:0-8535 GCA_964512865.1 uncultured Bacteroidales bacterium | reverse complement strand
AGATAGTTAACTGTAAAAATCATGCTATTAGTTGTATTGTAAAGTTTAGTGAAGAATTAAATTTTTATGAAAACCTTTTGGGAAAAGTCAGAAATATTAGTATCACAAATAGTCAATTTTATCAGCATGGCATTGAGTTATCTCAGAGCCTTTATTCGCTGTTTTGCAATGAATTATCAGCCGAAATATCTTCATCAGTTAAATTATTAAAGAAAGCTCCACACGAAGCAGAATTATTTTTAAATAATAAACTTTTAAATCTGAAAAGAACAATTTTTTCATTTTGGGATTCAAAAAATCAATTATTTGATATTCAAAATGTTAATATGGTGAAGACATGGTGCCTTGGAAATCTGCAGAAATTATTCGTTAATCTTCAATTAACTGAAAATCAGATTAAAACTGAGTTTATTAACTTCAGGAAAAATGATGTTTCAGGAAGCACTAAAAATTTTCCTGCTGCTATTGTGAATTCAATATACAGAGATGATTCAATAACCGAAAAGCTTAATGCCTCTGAGTTTGAAAAACCTATGCTCTTTTATTTTGAGAATGCTGATATGGCAAGTGCAAGAACTGAAATAGTTTTGTATCCGTTAAAAGTAAAAGAAGATAAAAACTTCCTTAAAAATTATCTCTCATTTTCGGTTTACGAAAATATTGCAAGGGCTAAACCGTTAGCAGGTAAATCTGATAAAGAAACTAATGACCTGATAAAATATGAAAACAGAAATTTCTTACTCTGCGATACGAAAATTACAGATAATCAGATAAATAACATTAAAACGCCACTGCCTGTATTTCAAAATGAGCTTACGAAAAATGTTTATAATGCAGTTTCACAAGTAAATAATGATAGAAGCTCTTTATTACATTTTAAGGTACATGAAAAACAGTCCGGGTTGATGTTTACCGGAAACTCAAATATTTTAACTGAAGGAGTTTTATTTAATGTAGAAAAAGTAGAGGAGGAAAAGCTAAATTCTGATATAATAAATCTCAACCTTCCTGATTTAAACCTTTGTAATATAATTGATACCGTACTTGATGCCGGAAATCCGAATTCTGAATATTTGTGGAGTACAGGTGAAAAAACACAAAAAATAAGAGTCAACAGAAGCGGTGTGTATTATGTAACTGTTTCAAGAGGTAGCAATAAAGCTGTTGATTCATCCTGTGTCAGAATTAACAGTCTGCCAAAAGTAAACCTTCCCGATTATACAGTTATTTGTCACGGCGATGACATTTGCCTTAATGCCGGCGGCGGAAACTATAATTATAACTGGTCAAACGGTGCAACAACAACTTCAATATTTGTTTATGAAAAAGGCACTTATTATGTTGATGTATCTAATGAATGTGGTGCAATAAGAGATTATTCAACAGTGCTGATTTCCGATAGTTGTAACAACTCTTCATATAAGATTCCGGAGTTTTTTACTCCTAATGGCGATGGTGATGATGATAGTTTTAAGTTTTATGTTAAGGACATAATTTCTGCAAAAACAACTATCTACAGCTTATCTGGAATAAAGATTTATGAAAATTACGGCACTGAGGAATACTGGAATGGTTTAATTGGCGACAAAAAGGCGGCTGATGGTTCTTATTACTATATCATTTATGCAAAAAAGAAATCCAGTGATATTGAATTCAGAGGAAGAATAAGGCTTAAGCGTTGATATTTTATGACAGTTGCAAGTAGCAATATCCTTTAGTTTGATAATAATTAGCATAATTTTTCTGATTTTCCCAGCTGTTAATAAGTCGGTAATCGTCACATAAGCAGCATAATAAGATTCTAATAATTTTTTTTCCTTACTTTAAAACCTTAAAATAAGAATATTATTTTTGCATACCAATCGGTAGGTATTTATTCTTATATTATGATAACTACAAAAGAAAAATTGCTTGAAGTTGCTTTTAATGAGTTTCTGAGACATAGCTACAGAGATGTTACACTTTCTCATCTTGTAAATGAACTTGGACTCACAAAAGGCGCTTTTTATCATTATTTTGCGAGTAAGCAGGATGTTTTTATGGAAGTTGTTGATTATTTTCTAATAAAGATTACTGATTTTCATGATATTAAATACGATGAGTCAGTTAATCTTGTTGAAAATATTATGCGATTGGTTGCAAGAAGTCTGGAAGTATTTAATGCAATTAAATCAAGTTGTATGAACAACCTTGAGGAGCTGAATTACTATAATTTCCTGATTGATGCGACTAAATATTATCCGGAATTTGTTAAAAAAATAAATGAAGTTCATAAGAAGAAAGAACTGGAATACTATTTAGAGTTTATAGCTTTAGCTAAAAATCATGGCGAAATTAAGATATCTATCGATTCGCTGGTTCTGGCAAAGCTTATACAGGCCGTTTTTGATGGTATCGGCTTTAACTCATATTTTCAGGAAAGGCCTGATTATCTTATGAGTCAGATTGATGAATCATTGAATTTTATTTATGAACTGATTAAAAAATGACATACCAATAGGTATGTAAAAATTTAAAGTTATGAAACGAAATAAGAACTTTTTTGGGATTTTAATAATAATCTTTTTATTGTTTACAGGAGTTACTGAACTAAAGGCTCAACAAAAGATAGAAATAGGACTGAAAAAATGTCTTCAGATGGCGGTTGACTATGACCAAAGAGTTAAAATTGCCAATATGGAACAATCAAAGCTTAAATCTAAAAAGATCGAAACTATAGGCAATGGTCTTCCACAGATAAGCGGTACAGGTCAGTTTCAGGATTTTATTAAATTGCCGACCCAACTTATTCCCGGTGAATTTTTTGGTCGTCCCGGAGAGCTGATTCCGGTTCAGTTCGGGACAAATTACAATATGTCGGGTGGCATTAATGTTTCACAGCTTGTTTATAGCCAGACGTTTATAGTGTCAATTCAAATTGCAAAACGACTTCTGGAGCAAAATGAACTTGATATTGAAAAAAACAAGCAGAATGTAATATTTGATGTCGGACAACTTTATCTCATGGCTTTGCTTACCGAAAAACAAATTCAATACATGAAAGAAAACCTGCTGAAAATTGACACACTTGCAGGGCTTTCACAGGTTCACTTTGATAACGGATTTCTGAAAAAAGTTGATGTTGACAGAATAAAGGTCAACAGGATAAACATGATGACAGAAATCCAGAATCTTAGAGTAATGCTCACGCAGCAGCATAATATGATAAAATATTTTACCGGTATTAACCTTCAGGATAGTCTTGTTCTTAACGAATCAATTTTCAATCTTGAAGTTTTTATTCCTGAAAATCTTAATACAGAAAACCATATTGATTTAAAAATGCTCGACAAGCAAAAACAGCTTTCTGCTTTGCAGACAAATATAGTAAGAACTGAATGTATGCCTACACTATCAGCTTTTGGAAGCTTCAGCTACAATAGCCAGCAAAATGATTTCGGAAAGCTTTTCAGTGAGAGTAAAGGATGGCTTGGAACATCAGTAATTGGGCTTTCACTTAATGTGCCTATTTTTGCGGGGATGACTAAATATTACAAATTAAACCAGTCGAAAATACAGTATAAACAACTAAGTCTAATGCGCGATTACTCTAAAAAACTTATTGATACACAGGTGAAAAATGCTATTGATAAGCTGAATAACTGTAAGCAGGTAGCCGAATCGCAGGAAGCAAATGTGACATTAGCCGGGGATGTTTATAATGTTATTTATAGCCAGTATAAGCAGGGTGTAGCTTCGCTTACAGATTTGCTTAATGCAGGAAGTTCATTGATTTCGGCTCAAAGCGGACATGCACAGGCAATAGTACAGATGAAACTTGCTGAACTTGAACTGTTTAAAGCTACTGGTAACCTTACAAATATTTTAAATAAATAAAGAAAATAAAAAAGTAATTATAATAAAGCAAAATATCTATGAAAAGGAAAGTCGTTGTAATAGTGATTATTGTTGTGCTGACAATAGCTTTTGTAGCAAAACTGATGTTAAATAAAAAAGAAATCGATGCTAATGCAAAACCGAAAGAAATTAAAGTAAATGTACCTGTTGTTGTTGAATCGGCAAAAAAATCCATTATTGATAACAGTTTTAATGTGAATGGATCGTTCCTCGCCTCAAAAGAATTGACAATTATGTCACAAACTCAGGGCAAAATAGTAAAAATTAATTTTGATAATGGTGATTTTGTTAAAGAAGGTCAACTTCTAGTTCAGGCAGATATTGAATTACTTACGGCACAGAAAGAGCTTGCTGAAGCAAATATGCTTAAGCTTAAAAATGATCTTAAAAAATTCGAAGAAATGTATAAGAGTAATGCTGTTACACAACAACAGGTTGAAGATCTTAAACTTGCCTTTCTTAATGCGCAAACAAATCTTGTGACTGTAAACAAACAACTGGAATATGCAATGATTAAAGCACCATTCAGTGGCTATATTTCAAAAAAATATGTAGAAAAAGGCGGAATGCTTATGCCTGGATCGCCGGTTGCAGAGCTTATTGACATAAACACACTTAAGTTTATTGCCAATGTTTCGGAATCGGATATCGAAAAAATAAAAAAAGGCGATGCCGTTAAAATTACCGCTGATATTTATAACGGAATAATATATGACGGCAAAATAAAATCTATAGGATTTAAAGCTGATGATGCTAAAAGGTTTCCAGTGGAAATAGAAGTCAGGAATAATTTATCGAAACCGGTTAAAGCAGGAATGTTCGGTAATGCATTTTTTGAATGTGAAGGCTCTCACGAGGCTCTTCTTATACCAAGAACAGCAATTATAGGAAGTATAAAAGAACCGAAAGTTTTCATAATTGTCAGTAATAAAGCCGAATCAAGGTTGCTGAAACTTGGCTCACAATCAGAAACTAATATTGAAGTTATTGACGGGCTAAATGAAGGCGATAAAGTTGTCGTTGCAGGTCAGATTAACCTTGAAAATGGAACTATGGTTCAAATGGTTTCAAAAAGCAAATAATCAGGCATAACAAAGTGTTTTAAACAAGAAACAGAAATTTTATGAACATTACAGAATTAGCAATAAAAAGACCCTCATTAATAGTTGTGATTTTCACCGTGCTTACATTTCTGGGAGTTGTAAGCTATCAACAGCTGAATTATGAATTGCTTCCAAAATACTCTCAACCTGTACTACTTGTAATTACTGTTTACCCGGGAGCATCACCATCTGAGGTTGAGAACTCAGTCACTAAAAATATTGAAGATGCTTTGTCGTCACTTGAGCAGACTGACAATATTCAGTCGACATCTTATGAAGGTGTAAGTGTTTCGGTTGTTATCTTTAAAAGTGATGCTGATATGAACAAAGCAGTGCGCGATTGTGAAATAAAGATTAACAATATAAGGCAAAGTTTGCCAAAAGATTCACGACCACCGATTATTAACAACTTTTCAATGGCAGATTTTCCTATTATCAGATTGGGGATAACTGCAGCAATACCATCAACAGAACTTTATGAACTTGTAAAACAAAAGGTGAAACCTATGCTTTCAACGCTTCAGGGTGTATCACAAATTGAACTTGTTGGTGGTGAAGAACGTGAAGTCAGGATAAATGTTGATGAAGAAAAACTTGATGCACATAACCTTTCAATATTACAGGTGACTAATGCTGTTCAATCATCAAATATAGATTTCCCTACAGGGAAAATTAAAGATGATAAAAAACAGATAATCATCAGACTTTCAGGCAAGTTTGCCGACCTTGACAAAATACGTGAACTGGTTATTACTACCGATAGAACAGGAAGCCCGGTGAAGCTTAAAGACGTTGCAGATGTTCAGGATACAAAAAAAGAAACAAAAAATATCTACAGGGTAAACGGAACAAATTCAATCGGACTTAATGTTTACAAACAGCCGGATGGTAATGAGGTGAAAATCAGTGAGAATGTAATGGCTCAGATTAAAAAGATGGAAGAAATCTATAAAGATATTAATCTTAAGGTTGTTGTATCTAATGATACTTCTGAGTTTACACTTACTTCAGCAAATGCAGTTAAAAAAGATCTTTTGCTGGCCATTTTGCTTGTTGCTTGTGTTATGCTTGTATTTCTTCACAGTTTGCGAAACTCCTTCATTGTTATGGTTGCTATACCGGCATCGCTCATTTCCACTTTTATTGGAATGAGTATTCTCGGGTTTTCGCTTAATATCATCTCGATGGTTGCTATGTCATTAGTAATAGGTATTCTGGTAGATGACTCGATAGTTGTTCTTGAGAATATTTACCGGCATATTGAAATGGGGAAGGAGCGAAGAAAAGCAGCTCTTGATGGAAGAAATGAGATAAACTACACAGCATTATCTATTACTTTGGTTGATGTTGTCGTATTTCTTCCCATTGCCATTATAACCAGTATGATATCAGGATTGCTTAGGCAGTTTGCACTTGTGGTTGTAATATCCACATTATTAAGTCTTTTTGTGTCATTCACTCTGACTCCTTTACTTGCATCCAGAATGGCAAAATCGGAGAAATATAAACCGGGCTCTTTGCTTGACCGGCTTACAAAATGGTTCGACAAAGGACTTCACAGAATAACTGATAATTACGCAAGAACATTGAAATGGTCATTAAGACATAAAGCCATAATACTGATTTCGACAACTGTTTTGCTTATCGGTTCCGTAATGCTTCCGGCAATGGGATTTATTGGTTCTGAATTTATAAGCCTTGGTGACAGAGGAGAAGTAATCTTCCAGCTTGAGCTTCCAAAGGATGCAACTATTGAACAAACTAATTTTAAGACATTGATGGCAGAAAAAATTATATCTGCAAGGCCGGAGGTTACCAGTGTTTTTGCCACCGTAGGAACTACTTCGGGATTTGATGCGGGAGCAGGAAGTTCTTATAAATCTGAAGTTTATATCAAAATGGTGCCTAAAGAGATGCGAAAAGTTACTGCTGACCAGTTTGCTGTACAGCTTAAGGAAGAGCTTTTAAATAAACTCACAGGTGTTAAGGTAAGCTCCAGCATCGTCTCGCTTATTGGAACTTCTGATATGGCTCCGATACAGCTTGTTTTCTGCGGTCCAAACCTTGATACATTGATGAAGTATGCTAATATAGTTAAAGAAGAGGTGAAAAAAGTTCCGGGAAGTGCTGAAGTAAAACTGTCTGTTGAAGAAGGAAATCCTGAAATTAAGGTAATAATAGACAGAGATAAAATGTCAAATCTCGGACTTAACATGATGATAGTTGGTGCAACAATGCAAAATGCATTTTCGGGCAACACAGATTCAAAATTCCGCGAAGGAACTTCTGAATATGACATTAATATATCGCTTGATGCCTTTGATAAACAAAAAATAGGCGACCTTGCCAATCTTACCTTTATGAACCAGATGGGGCAAATAATAAGGCTTAACCAGTTCGCCACACTTGTACCTTCTACCGGTACCACAGTGCTACAGCGATATAATCGCGTGCCTTCAGTTACGGTAAATTCAGCTGTTATCGGCAGGCCGGTTGGTTCTGTTGCCGATGATGTACTGAAACGTATCGAGAAAGTTAAAATCCCTGATGAAGTGACTATGATTAAAGAAGGTGACATGAAATATCAGGGTGAGGCATTCGGCAGCCTTGGAATAGCATTCATGGCTTCCATACTCTTTGTTTATCTTATAATGGTGGCGCTTTACGATTCGTATGTTTATCCTTTTGTTGTGCTTTTCTCAATACCGCTTGCAATTGTTGGAGCTTTGATAGCGCTTGCCCTTACAAAACAGGCGTTGACCATATTCTCAATTCTTGGTATTATTATGCTTGTGGGACTTGTAGGAAAGAATGCCATTCTGCTTGTCGATTTCACAAACCAGATGCGAAAGGAAGGTCAAAATCTTATAGATTCGCTGATTATGGCAGGAAGAGTGAGGCTTCGTCCTATTCTTATGACTACTTTCTCAATGATATTCGGTATGTTGCCAATTGCACTTGCCACTGGCGCCGGTTCTGAATGGAAAAACGGTATTGCATGGGCTCTTATAGGTGGCCTTACCAGCTCGCTTGTACTAACTTTGTTTGTAGTACCTGTAATATATTATATTTTTGATAAAATTCTTAATAAGCTTAAAAGAAAGCCGAAAGAAGTTGTGGTAGAGTAAGATTAAAGTTTTGATGTAGTGGAATAGTGTAATTCACAAATTTTTTATTTATATTTTGATCGATTCAGTGGCATTTTTAAAATTCTTCGGTAGCTGTGATATTTGTTGTTCAAAACTGGAGAAATATCCTTATGCGATTTGCATTTGATGGTTTGAATGAGTTCTCATGAGAATTATTGAATAAAGTATTTTATTGATAATTTAGTTACTGATATTACAGATGAATAAGGAAAATCAATTTAATGTGCTAAAATCTGTGTAATCGGAGTTATAACATTGAAAAGTATTTTGATTAAATTTATTTACCTGAGTTTTTCGATTAATTGACATTTTTGTACTTAGAAGTATGACGGCAAAAAAAGAAGTCCGGTTTAGCCGGACTTCTAGAAAAAGAATGATTGATTAAC
>CAZELC010000117.1:0-8614 GCA_964512865.1 uncultured Bacteroidales bacterium | reverse complement strand
ACCACTTTACAATCAGGGGTTCTTTTTTTTACAGATGCTCTTACTTTCATTTTTATAATTATTTATATCTGAATGTTATTCTTCCTTTTGTTAAATCATAAGGAGATATTTCAACTTTTACTTTATCTCCCGGTAAAATTTTTATGTAATGCATTCTCATTTTACCTGAAATGTGCGCTACAATAACATGTCCATTCTCCAATTCAACCCGAAACATGGCGTTACCCAACGATTCCAGAACAGTGCCGTCTTGTTGAATTGAGGTTTGTTTTGACATTTATTATATTTTTTTTAAATTATTATTATTATTTATTGCTTCTTCAATATGTTCAAAAGTTGATAAAACATCAGGTTTTTCTTTTCTTACAGCAATTGCATGTTCAAAATGTGCTGAAAGTTTATGGTCAGAAGTTTTAATTGTCCATCCATCTTTTTCCTGATAAACTTCTTTTTTGCCAAGATTTATCATTGGTTCAATACAGATGGTCATTCCTTCTTTTAATTTTGTACCATTACCTCTTTTTCCATAATTCGGAACCTGTGGATCTTCATGAAGTTTTCGTCCAAGTCCATGACCAACCAAATCACGAATTACCGAATAACCGTAAGCTTCAACATAACTCTGAATTTCAAATCCAATATCTCCTATTCTGTTTCCTGCAATTGCTGCCTCGATTCCTTTATACAGCGAATTTTTTGTAACTGTCATCAATTTTAATGCTGATTCATCAACTTCACCAACAGCAAAGGTATATGCTGAATCGCCATAAAAACCATTTTTAATAACGCCACAATCAACGGAAACTATATCACCACCAAGTATTTCGTACTCTCCAGGAATACCATGGACTACGGTTTCATTAACAGAAATGCATAATGTTGCAGGATATCCTCTATAGTTTTTAAACCCGGGAATTGAGTTATTATCCCTAATAAACTCTTCTGCAATCTTATCCAGGTTTTTTGTTTTTATACCTGGTTTGATTATTTTTGCAATCTCTGCTAAGGTTTTACCAACAAGTAAAGAACTTTCTCTAATTAATTCTATTTCATCCGGTGATTTAAAATGAATCATTTTATTTATGATTCTATCAATTTGTCACCATTCCAGCTCTGCCTTTAATCCTGCCTGACTTAGTCAGACCATCATAATGGCGCATTAACAGATGACTTTCAATCTGTTGTAATGTATCAAGAACAACACCCACCAAAATAAGTAGTGATGTACCGCCAAAGAACTGGGCAAATTGTGAGTTAACACCAAACAACCTTACAATTGCAGGCATTATTGCTACCAAAGCCAAAAACATTGATCCCGGAAGAGTAATTTTTGACATAATATTATCAATAAACTCTGCAGTTTTTTTACCTGGTTTAACTCCCGGAATAAATCCACCATTCTTTTTCATTTCTTCAGCCATCATATTTGGGTTAATAGTAATAGCTGTGTAGAAATATGTAAAAAGAATAATAAGAACAGCAAATGTAAGGTTATAAGTTACACCATTAAAATCATTGAAGGCTGCAGCTACTCCTGATAATGCTTCTGAGCCGGAAAATCCGACAAGTGAAACAGGAATGAACATAATTGCCTGAGCAAAAATAATAGGCATTACACCAGCAGCATTAACTTTTAAAGGTATATACTGTCGAACGCCGCCATATTGTTTGTTTCCAATAATTCTTTTTGCATATTGTACCGGAATCTTTCTTGTTCCCTGCACCAATAAAATACAGAGCAGAATAACCACAACTAAAACAACAAGCTCTAAGACAAATATTACAAGTCCTCCTCCCTGTTCTTCCATTCTTGAGAAAAACTCTGCAAATAATGCAAATGGCAATCTGGCAATAATACCAACCATAATAATAAGTGAGATACCATTTCCGATACCTTTGTCTGTAATTCTTTCTCCGAGCCACATTATAAACATGGTTCCTGAAATAAGAATTATAGTTGAGGATACCCAGAAAAATGAAGATGGTGCTGAGTCGGGGCTAAATGGATAAATTCCTGCATTTGGAAGTTGTGCTGCCAGATTTCCTATATAAGCAGGAGCCTGAAGCCCGGTTATAATAACTGTTAAATAGCGAGTAATCTGATTAATTTTCTTTCTTCCGCTTTCACCTTCTTTTTGCAGTTTCTGGAAATATGGAATAGCCATACCAAGTAACTGAATAACGATAGATGCAGAAATATAAGGCATGATTCCAAGAGCAAAGATTGATGCATTTGAGAATGCACCTCCTGAAAACATATTTAACAAACCAAGCAGACCATCTTTAGTCTGACTTTTTAGAGCTCCTAAAGCATGAGGGTCGATACCGGGCAGCACAATGTGAGCACCGAGACGATAAATAAGAATAATAGCAATAGTATATATTATTCTTTTTCTAAGATCCTCAATCTTATATATGTTCTTAATAGTTTGTATTAACCTTTTCATTAATTAAAGTTTAGTTGCTGTACCACCTTGTGCTTCAATAATTTTCACTGCTGTAGCAGAAAAAGCGTGTGCTGTTACATCCAGTTTTGCCTTAAGTTCACCTTTGGCTAAAATTTTCACCATGGCATTTTTAGAAACCAGTCCGTTTGAAACGAGAGTATCAAAATCAATAACAGTCAAGCCATTTTTATCTGCAAGTGCCTGTAGTGTTTCGAGGTTAATTCCTTTAAATTCCTTTCTGCTGATATTTTTAAATCCAAATTTTGGAGATCTTCTCATTAAAGGCATTTGTCCGCCTTCAAAACCTGATTTACTTGAATATCCTGAGCGTGCTTTAGCGCCTTTATTTCCTCTGGTAGATGTACCTCCGCGACCGGATCCTTGTCCTCTACCTAGTCTTTTACTTTTCTTAACCGAACCTTTTGCAGGTTTAAGATTACTTAAATCCATTGTTTTCTTTTTATAAAAGTTCCTTAATTTATTTCTTCAATTGAAAGTAAATGTCTTACTTTATTTATCATACCTTCGATCTGTGGAGTTGCATCAACTTCAACAGCGACATGCATTTTTGTAATGCCTAATGCCCTAAGAGTTCTTTTCTGGATCTCTGGTCTGTCAATACCGCTCTTTATCTGTTTTATTTTTAATCTTTTCATTTCAGGTATATTTTTCAGGTTATCCGTTAAATACTTTATTTAAATCAATTCCTCTTAATTGAGCTACAGCATAAGGGTCTTTAAGCTGAACCAAAGCATTAATAGTAGCTTTAACAACGCTATGAGGGTTAGATGATCCTTTAGATTTAGCAAGTACATCTTTTACTCCGACACTTTCCAGAACAGCGCGCATTGCACCACCAGCAATAACGCCGGTACCAGGAGCTGCCGGCTTAATAAAAACATAAGCACCGCTATATTTTCCATATTGTTCATGTGGTATAGTTCCTTTAAGTATCGGAACCTTTATCAGATTCTTTTTAGCATCATCGATACCTTTGGTAATTGCGGAAGTTACTTCCTTTGCTTTACCAAGTCCGTAACCAACTACGCCATTTTCGTTTCCAACAACAACGATAGCAGAAAAGCTAAATGTTCTACCACCTTTGGTAACTTTAGTTACTCTCTGGATGCTTACAAGTCTGTCTTTGAATTCGATCTCGCTTGATTTTACTCTTTTAATATTTGCGTTCGGCATACTTTTTAAAATTTAAGACCAGCTTCTCTCGCTGAATCAGCTAATGATTTAACTCTTCCATGATATAAATAACCGTTTCTGTCGAAAACAACATCCACGATACCTTGTTCTTTTGACCTTTGCGCAATAAGTTGACCTACCAACTTAGCTTTTTCCGTTTTAGTCACTTTTGCAGAGATTATTTCCTTGTCTCTTGATGAAGCGGCAAGTAATGTTTTACCTGCATGATCATCAATAATTTGAACATAAATTTCTGCGCTGCTTCTAAAAACAGACATTCTTGGTCTTTCAGGAGTACCTTTAACAATCTTTCTAATTCTTTTTTTGATCCTGAATCTTCTGTACTCTTTAAAATTTTTAATTGCCATTATCTGAAGTAATATGATATTATAAACTAATTATTTCTGAACTGCTGATTTACCTGCTTTTTTGCGAAGAACCTCATCTTTAAATCGAATACCTTTTCCTTTGTAAGGTTCCGGTTTTCTCAATGAGCGAATCTTTGCCGCTACTTGTCCGATAAGTTGTTTATCAATAGAGCGCAATATAATTGTAGGTGGTTTACTTCTTTCATTTACAGTTTCAACTTTAATTTCATCCGGTAATTCAAAAATAATATTGTGTGAATAACCAAGTGCAAGTTCAAGTATCTGTCCTTTTGCTTCTGCTTTGTAACCAACTCCAACAACTTCCTGCACAACTTCAAAACCTTTTGAAACTCCATGTATCATATTTGCCAACAAAGCTCTGTAAAGGCCGTGCATAGCTTTATGATTTTTTTCGTCTGATGGACGTTTAAGTATAAAATGGTTTTCTGTAGTTTCAAATGTTATTGCCGGATCAACTTTCTGTGTAAGTTCACCTTTAGGACCTTTAACTGTAACAGTATTGTCTGCAGACACAGTTATTTTAACATCCTTTGGCAAATCAATTGGTAATTTTCCTATACGTGACATTTCTAATTCTCTCCAATATTAACTAACATAACAAATAACTTCACCACCGATTTTTTGTGCTCTTGCTTCCTTATCGGTCATAATACCTTTGGATGTGGATATTATTGCGACACCCAAACCATTAATAACTCTTGGAAGATTAGGTGCATCAACATATTTTCTTAATCCCGGTTTACTAACTCTGGTAAGATCAGTAATAGCTGATGTTTTTGTAACCGGATGATACTTAAGTGCAATTTTGATGATGCCCGGTTTCGGGTCGTCTTCAAATTTATAATTTAGAATATAACCTTTATCAAAAAGTATTTTGGTTATATCTTTTTTCATATTAGATGCAGGAATTTCTACAATTCTGTGATTTGCCATCACTGCATTTCTTATTCTTGTTAAATAATCTGCAATTGGGTCAGTAACCATTTCTTTACTTATTTTTTATCGTTATTATTTAATTATTACCAACTAGCTTTTCTTACACCCGGTATCAAACCTGCGCTTGCCATTTCCCTGAAATTAATACGGGATATGCCAAACTGGCGCATATAACCTTTTGGTCTTCCTGTTAATTGACAGCGGTTGTGTAAACGAACCGGTGACGCATTTTTAGGTAATTTTTGCAATGCCAGAAAATCGCCTGCTTCTTTTAAAGCTTTTCTTTTTTCGGCGTATTTCCGAACCATAAGTTCTCTTTTTAATTCCCTGGCTTTAACGGATTCTTTTGCCATAATTGATATTTATTTTTTAAAGGGTATTCCAAATTCTTTTAATAATGCAAATGCTTCTTTATCAGTTTTTGCTGAAGTTACAAAGGTTATATCAACACCATTGATTTTTGAAACTTTATCAATATTTATCTCAGGAAAAATAATTTGTTCTGAGACTCCCATTGTATAATTTCCACGGCCATCAAAACCTTTATCATTAACGCCTTTAAAATCACGGATACGTGGAATTGAAACAGAAATCAACCTGTCAAGAAATTCGTACATATTAGTACCTCTTAGAGTTACTCTAACTCCTACGGGCATTCCTTTTCTGAGTTTAAAGTTTGAAATATCTGTTTTTGCTTTAGTTTGAACAGATTTCTGACCGGTAATTGCTGACATTTCCTCAATGCCGTTATCGATAACTTTTTTATCAGTGTTTGCTGATTTTCCGAGTCCCTGATTTACACAAACCTTAAGAAGTTTGGGAACCTGCATGTGGTTCTTATACTGAAATTGTTTTATTAAAGCTGGAACAACTTCATTCTGGTATTTATCTTTTAATCTTGGTGAGTACATTACTTAATTGCCTCCTTTTTATCTGATTTTTTTGAAAATCTTACAATTTTTTGAGTTTTTTCATCCAGTCTTCTGCCAATTCTGGTAGGTTTTCCTGACGAATCAACCACCATTAAATTTGAGATATGTATTGGTGCTTCTTTTTTTACAATTCCGCCCTGTGTACTTTTTGCATTAGGTTTTGTGTGTTTTGATATCATATTAACACCTTCCACAATAGCTGTCGATTTATCAACGTTAACCTTAAGGACCTTTCCCTGCTGACCTTTTGAGTCGCCTGCAATTACTGCAACAGTATCTCCTTTTTTAATATGTAATTTGGATTGCATAATTTATTTTTTTTCTGATTAAAGAACTTCCGGTGCTAATGAAATTATTTTCATGTATTGTTTTTCTCTTAACTCTCTGGCAACAGGTCCGAATATACGGGTACCCCTTAACTCTTCTGTTGCGGTAAGAAGAACAACTGCATTGTCATCAAACCTGATATAGGAGCCGTCAGCTCTTCTGACTTCCTTGCTGGTTCTAACAACGACAGCTTTGCTAACTGTACCTTTTTTAATACCACCTGATGGTATGGCGCTTTTCACAGTTACAATTATTTTATCGCCTAATGTTGCATATCTTTTTCGTGTGTGGCCGAGAACTTTAATACAAAGAACTTCTTTGGCACCACTGTTATCTGCAACAACTAATCTTGATTCTTGCTGTACCATAATTATTTAACTCTTTCAATAATTTCTACTAATCTCCAACATTTATTTTTGCTAAGTGGTCGTGTTTCTGCTATTTTAACAGTATCACCGATGTTGCATTCATTTTTCTCATCATGAGCCATGAATTTCGAAGTTTTTTTAACGAATTTTCCATATTTTGGGTGCTTAACCATTCGTTCAACTTCAACAGCAATAGACTTTTCCATTTTATTGCTAACAACAACACCTACTTTTTCCTTTCTTAAATTCCTTTCCATTCTGCTTATTTCTTTTTGTTTTTCTTATCGGTTAATTGGGTTGTTTTTTCCGGACTTTCACCTTCCAGTTCTCTACGTTTCAATTCAGAAAGCATGCGTGCTATAGTTTTTTTATAGTCTCTTATTTTCATTGGATTTTCCAATGGTGAAACAGCATGATTAAGTTTTAATTTTAACAGCTGTTTTCTTTCTTCTTCTAATCTTTCTTTGAGGTCTGGTGTAGAAAACTCTCTAATAACTTCTGGTTTCATATAATTATTTTATTATTCTTCAACGTAATCTCTTCTAACCACGAATTTTGTATCAACCGGTAATTTTTGTGCTGCAAGTCTTAATGCTTCTTTAGCAATTGCTAAAGGAACGCCGTCAGCTTCAAAAAGAATTCTTCCCGGGTTTACTCTTGCTACAAAATATTCTGGAGCACCTTTACCTTTACCCATACGAACTTCGGCAGGTTTTTTTGTAACGGGTTTATCCGGAAATATTCTGATCCATATCTGTCCTTCACGTTTCATATAACGAGTAACTGCCTGACGGGCAGCTTCTATCTGACGTCCGGTCAACCAGGCTTCTTCTAAAGTTTTAATTGCAAAAGAGCCGAATGAAATTTCATGCCCTCTATGGGCATTGCCTTTCATTTTTTGCTTCTGCATTTTCCTGTATTTGGTCTTTTTTGGCTGTAACATTACTGTAAAATTTTAATATTTTTAAGCACCTTCTTGCTATATACTTATTTTCTTTTTCTTCTTTCTCTTCCTCTTTCACCACCTCTGTCTCTGTCGCGGTCTCTTTCCCTGCCACCAGAGTGTTGATGGGTTTGATGGTCTGTTTTTACTTTTGCATTACCCTGAATAGGCACAAGTTCCGGTCGGCCATAAATTTCGCCTTTAAAAATCCACACTTTTACACCTATTCTTCCATAAGTTGTATGAGCTTCAGCAACGGCATAATCAATATCAGCTCTAAGAGTATGTAATGGAATACGTCCTTCTTTCTGTTGCTCGGTACGTGCCATTTCAGCTCCGCCAATTCTACCAGAAACCTGAATTTTTATACCTTCAGCACCCATTCGCATTGATGAGGCAATAGAAGTTTTTATTGCTCTTCTGTAGGAAATTCTTCCTTCAATCTGCCTTGCAACAGCGCTTCCAACAAGAAATGCATCAAGTTCGGGACGTTTAATTTCCGAAATATTGATCTGTATTTCCTTATTAGTAATTTTCTTCAATTCTTCCTTAAGTTTATCGACTTCCTGGCCACCTTTACCAATGATAATACCCGGACGAGCAGTATTAATATTAACAGTTATAAGTTTCAAAGTTCTCTCAATAACTATTTTAGAAATACCTGCCTTTGACAAACGTGCATTTAAGTACTTTCTAATCTTATTGTCTTCAATAAGTTTATTTTCAAATTTTCTTCCGCCATACCAGTTAGAGTCCCATCCTTTGATAATGCCTAACCTGTTTGCTGTTGGATTTGTTTTCTGTCCCATTTAAAGAAACTTTATTATTTTTTATTTGTTTTTGCCTTAATTTTTTTTACTTCTTTTACTTCGTTTTCAACCTCTGCAACTTTTTCCACTTCAGCAACCCTGCTGTCGAGTAAAATTGTAACATGGTTTGAGCGTTTTCTAACTCTGTATGCTCTTCCCTGTGGTGCAGGAGAAACGCGTTTAAGCATTCTGCCTCCATCAACAAAAACTTCCTTAACATAAAGATTGCTGTCTTCAATTCTAGCACCTTCATGTTTACTTTGCCAGTT
>CAZELC010000116.1:0-8690 GCA_964512865.1 uncultured Bacteroidales bacterium | reverse complement strand
TGGATGAAAAATGATGAATGGTTTGATGTGATGAACACTAATTTAAATGGTTTTTTTTATCTTACACGGCGTTTGTTAAAAGATATGCTGATTAACAAATATGGCCGAATTGTTAATGTTGTCTCACTATCAGGTCTCAAAGGTTTACCGGGACAGGCAAATTATTCTGCAGCAAAAGCTGCAATAATAGGGGCAACAAAGGCTATGGCACAGGAAGTTGCCAAGAAAGGTGTTACTGTTAATGCGGTTGCTCCTGGTTTTGTTAGAACTGATATGACAAAAGAAATGAATGAAAAGGAACTTTCTGCCATGATACCTATGGGACGATTTGGAAAACCTGAAGAAATTGCAGATACTGTTGCATTTTTGGCTTCACCAAAGGCATCTTACATTACTGGTGCAGTAATTTCAGTAAATGGAGGTTTATATACATAAAATATCAAAAGTAAGAATTTTTAGAACGGAATTTTAACATGAACAGGGTTGTTATTACAGGTATCGGAGCTTATTCTTGTCTGGGAAAGAATATTGAAGAAATTAAAGATTCGCTTTTTTATGGAAAATCTGGAATCGGTGTTGATCCTGATAGAAAAGAAATGGGATATCGCTCAAGCCTTACCGGTATAATAGAACGTCCAAATCTTAAAGGTGTTTTAGACAGAAGAATTCGCGTTGGGCTTCCTGAACAAGGCGAATATGCATATATGGCAACCGATGAAGCACTGAAAAATGCAGGTATAACACCTGAATATATTCAAAATCATGAAATAGGAGTAATTTTCGGAAATGACAGTTCCTCCGAACCAGTTATTGAATCACTCGATATCCTTAGAGAGAAAAAAGATACTATGTTGATTGGCTCCGGATTTATTTTCAAGTCAATGAATTCAACAGTAACAATGAATCTTTCGGTAATATTTAAGCTTAAAGGAATAAATTTTACCGTAAGCGCCGCTTGCGCAAGTGGTTCACATTCAATTGGCTTAGGATATATGTTTATTAAACAAGGTCTCCAGAAAATGGTGGTCTGCGGAGGCGCACAGGAAGTAAATAAAGTATCAATGGCAAGTTTTGACGCATTAAGTGCGTTTTCTGTCAGAATGGATGAACCAACCAAAGCATCGCGACCTTTTGATAAGGACCGTGACGGATTGGTTCCAAGCGGCGGAGCTGCTGCAATAGTAATTGAAAGTCTTGAATCTGCCATTGAAAGAGGCGCACCTATTATTGCTGAAATTATTGGCTATGGGTTTTCGTCAAATGGTGAGCATATTTCCCAGTCAAATGTTGATGGCCTTTCGCGCTCAATGACTAACGCTATCAAACAAGCAGGAATTACAACTTTTGACATTGATTATATTAATGCTCATGCTACCTCTACATTGCACGGTGATATGTGCGAAGCACTTGCAATTGATAGTGTTTTTAAAGATGCCAAACCCCTTGTTAATTCAACAAAATCACTTACCGGGCATGAATGCTGGATGGCAGGTGCCAGCGAAATAGTTTACTCGACTATAATGATGCAAAATTCTTTTATCGCACCAAACCTGAATTTTAAAAACCCTGACGAGTTTTCGAAAAACTTAAATATAAATGCTGAAACAGTTGAGAAAAATATTGATATTTTTATGTCGAACTCATTTGGTTTTGGAGGCACAAATTCATCTTTGATAGTTAAAAAATACAGATAATCAAATTTTTATAAAATGGAGAAAGAAGAGATAATTAAAAAAATCAATACATTTTTAATTGAAGAATTCGAACTGGAAGAAAAACAGCTCGTACCTGAAGCACAACTAAAAAGCGACCTTGGAATTGACAGCCTTGATTTTGTTGATATCATTGTTATAATTGAGAAAAATTTCGGATTTAAAGTTAAAGGCGAAGAAATGATAAATGTGAAAACACTTCAGAACTTTTACGACTATATTACCGAACGAGTAAATCATATTAATTAAATCATTTGCTTGATAATCAATTTATTAGTCAGACTTAATAAATTAACGTCTGACTATTTTTGTTAATAATTATTGAATATGGCCAGCTGGCAAGGTAAGTCAAGAGGTGGATTGTTAGGTTATATGTTTTTTGTTTTTTTTATAAAAAAACTTGGCATCGGCTTCGCCTATTTTTTTTTGAGATTTGTCGCTTTGTACTTCATGTTTTTTTCCTCAAAACAGAAAAAAGCAATAACTGATTTTTACAAAAAAGGATTCGGCTATTCCTCATTAAAATCAATATTTGCAGCTTACAAAAATTATTGTGCCTTGGGAGAAGTGCTTGTTGATAAGATTGCAGTTTTATCTGGCATGAAACATAAATATTCATTTAATTTTGATGGGGAAGAAAATCTTAATGATATTGCAAACCTGAAAACAGGTGGCATACTTATAAATGCACATGTTGGAAATTGGGAAATTGCAGGGCAACTGTTAGAGAGGATCGAAATTGGAATTAACCTGCTTATGTTTGATGGAGAAGTCGCTGCAATTAAAAAATATATGAGCGATGTGTTGGTGAATAAAAATGTAAAAATTATTTCCATAAAACCTGATATGACGCATGTTGAGCAAATTAATTCAGCACTTAAAAATGGCGAGTTGATAGTGATTGGTGGCGACAGGTTTTTGCCCGGAAATAAAGTTGTTGAATGCAAATTTTTTGGACATAAAGCTGACTTCCCTGCAGGGCCGTTTTATCTGGCCGGAAAGTTCTCAGTACCAATAATATATGCGTTTGCTATGAAAGAAGGTAAGAGACATTACCATTTCTATGCAACAAAACCTAAAATAATTGAAGGGTTTAACAATATCGCCAAACGTTCACAATTGCTTCAGACTTTTGCACAAGAGTTTGCTGACAATATTGAGTTAATGGTTAGAAAATACCCTCTGCAGTGGTTTAATTATTATAATTTCTGGAAAGAATAATATGAAAAGGCTTTTACTTGTTTCAGTAAATCAATATGCTTCACCTTACCCGGTTTATCCACTTGGTATATCATATCTGCATACTTTTCTTAAAAATAAACTTCATGAATTTGAAATCGAGATTTTCGACTTCAATATAGATGATTTAGAAAAATTTAATTTCCTGCTTAAATCATATTCTCCTGATTATATTGGTGTATCTCTAAGAAATGTTGACGGTGTTAACTCTTATGATCCTACTAATTTTATTGGTAATTATTTAACGGTCTTTGAAAATATCCGGAAAAACTCCAATGCTGTTTTGATAATGGGCGGAGCCGGTTATTCTATTTTTCCGGAAACTTTGTATAATCATCTTAAACCGGATTATGCCGTTTTTGGAGAGGGAGAAGAAATTCTTTTTGAACTCATTTCGGGCCTTGAGCAAAAATCAGATATCACTAAACTTGAAGGCCTTGTTTATACTGATAAAGGCAAGGTCGCCTTCAATAAAAAAATAAACTATTTCAGCGATATGAAAGTTAGGTTCAGTAGTGAACTTGTTGATTATTACTGGAATCATAGCGGAATGTTGAATATACAAACAAAACGTGGCTGTCCATTGAATTGCGTGTATTGTACTTATCCGGTTATTGAAGGCAGTAAGGTAAGAAAACTTAATGTTGACAGTGTAATTGAAAATCTTTCAGAACTTTATCATAAAAAAGGTATTGATTATATTTTCTTTACGGATTCTGTTTTTAATATTGATAATAATTATAATGCAATTTTGGCCGAAAAGCTTATTGCTGAAAAAATTAATATTAAATGGGGCGCTTATTTCTACCCAAAAGGTATGACGGAAGAACATTTAAAACTTCTGAAAGCCTCTGGACTTGAGCATATCGAGTTTGGAACCGAATCAATATGTGATATTACACTTGAAAAATACGGTAAGCATTTTACTGTTGAAGATATTATTAAACAATCAGAAATTTGTACTAAACTTAATATTGACTTCGCTCATTTTATGCTTTTAGGAGGATATGGTGAAACTGATGAAACCCTTAATGAAACTTTTACTAATTCGAAGTTGATTGGTCCTACAGTGTTCTTCCCTTTTGTAGGTATGCGGATTTATCCCGGTACACGACTTTATAATATTGCAATAAATGAGGGAATTATTGATAAAAATGATGATTTGATAGAACCAAAATACTATATCTCAAAGGAAATAACCCAATCTAGTATTAAACAAAGAGCTAAAGCAACCGAAAAAAGGTGGATTTTCCCTGATGAAGATACCAGCGAGATAACGAATAGATTAAGAGTAATGAGAAATAAAAAAGGCCCACTTTGGGAGTATTTAATAATATGATTTTTTATGTTGATATCAAGCCAAAACATAACAGATTTACTTCCCCAGCGTGACCCAATGGTTATGGTCTCCAATCTGCTGAAATGTGAGGAGCAGCTTTATATTACTTCCTTTCAGATTGGGAAAAAAAATATTTTTGTCAGCGATGGGTATTTAAGAGAACCCGGACTTATTGAAAATATTGCTCAAACTGCTGCCGCCGGAGCCGGATATAATTGTCTGAAAAACAAAAAAGAAGTACCTGTAGGATATATCGGTGCAATAAAAAATCTGGAAATTTTCTCACTGCCGGAAATAAATTCTGAAATCACTACGCATGTAATAATTGAGTATGAAGTTATGAATGCAACTTTGATAAAAGGAATAATCTATCAGAATGATGAGGTGCTTGCTAAATGTGACATGAAAATTTTTCTTAACCCCGTTAAGGCTTAATTAAATTTTGTGTTTTGGTTTTGTGTCTAATCTGATCTGGATATGATTAACAATGAAACTTCAATGATTTGTTAAGCAAGTATTTAATATCAATTATTTATAAAGAAAACAAATTGAAATAAGGAAATATGGCAGACAATAATGATAAAATAAACAAGTCTGAAGAAAAGGAACCATATAGAATAATACATTATTCTGTCGATGAAAATAATATTTATCACTCTGACCTTAAGTCAAACTGGGGTGCAAAGGAAATAATAAATAAACAGTCATGGGACAGGGTAAATGAAAGAATTGAAAATGCAAAACAAAAGGTAATCGAAGGAAAGCTTAGTCCTCTCGCTTACCAGATGGAAAAACATATTATGGATATAGCTTTGCTGGCAAAATTCGCAGGTATTGGTAAATGGAGAGTTAAAAGACATTTGAAGCCTTCTGTATATAAAAAGCTTAAAAAAGAAACTCTTCAGAAATATGCCGATGCCTTTGAGAT
This sequence comes from uncultured Bacteroidales bacterium, assembly GCA_964512865.1. GTDB lineage: Bacteria > Bacteroidota > Bacteroidia > Bacteroidales > CAIWKO01 > CAZELC01. The sequence continues at coordinate 3,472 of CAZELC010000116.1, read as the reverse complement.
TGCTTTGGAAGAACTTGACAAATTAGACTGATTTATAATAACAAACAGAATTAAAGAATGATATTGGACTTTGAACATAAGATATCGTCGCATTGTGAGAATGGTGCAACAATGAATATGCTAAGATACTTTAATGTTGATGTTGATGAACCACTCACTTTTGGCATAGGTTCGGGATTGTATTTTGGCCATTTACCTTTTATGAAAATGAATTATATGCCTGTAACCACTTTTCGCGGTTTACCGGGGTTAATTTTTGCCAGAGCTTGTAAAAACCTTGATATTGATTTTAAAACACAGAAATTTACAAACCCCGAAAAATCAATGCAGGAACTCGACAGGGTTCTGGATAAAGGAATTCCTGTAGGTTTGCAGGTTGGGGTTTTTCATCTTACTTATTTCCCTGCAGAGTACCGCATGCACTATAATATGCACAATATGGTCGTGTATGGAAAGGAAAATGGTCTTTACCATGTCAGCGATTCTGTGATTGAGAAAGCTGAAACCATTAGTTATGAAGATCTTAAAAGAGTTAGGTTCGCTAAAGGCCCATTCGCACCAAATGGTAAAATGTACTATATCACAAACGTTCCTGATAAATTCGATTACAATAAAGCCATAAAAAGAGGCATAAGCAAAACGATTTATGAAATGATTGGAATACCATTTCCTCTGATTGGTGTCAAAGGAATTAGATATCTCTCAAAAAGAATGAGAAAATGGCCACTTAAACTTGGGAATTTAACTGCATCAAGATATCTGGGGCAACTTATTCTTTTGCAGGAAGAAATTGGTACAGGCGGTTCAGGTTATCGATATATATATGGCGCATTTCTAAAAGAAGCTGCAAAGAGATTTAATAATCCCGATTTTGATGAGTTATCTAAAGAAATGGGAATTACTGCAAATAAATGGCGTGAGTTCTCTTATCTTGGTTCAAGAAACTGCAAAGGAAGGGGAGAACCAGAAAATTCTTATGATTTTCTGGCCGACATGCTTCTTGATATTGCTGAACGTGAAGAAAAAATTTTTAAAGGACTTAAAAAGGCAATTCATAAATAATCAATAATTTAATAGCAAAGCTATCAGTGTTTTGTTGAAAACAGCATTATTGCCGTATATATTAATTGGTTAAGTAAAGCGCTGAATTATTGATAATTAGTTTGATAATTTGTGTTAAAAATATTTAATTTTTAAGGCTTCTTCCAAATTTTCAGTTTTTTTTATTAAATTTGCCATCCTTTGAAAAAAATTAAGCTAATCAAGAATAGGAATTTTTTAATATTTAAAAATTTGCTGAATCGCAAGATTATTTAAATTGTTAAGAAAATATTTACCATTGATTCACATTAATTATTAATATATTTGATAATATGGCAGATGATTCTGGAAAATATCAGGTAGGAAAGGTTAACTGGCGGATAACTCATTACAGTGTTGATGAAAGTAATAATTATTCAACCGAATTAAAAAATGATTGGGGAGCAAAGCCAATTATTAATACAGAGTTATGGAATGCACTGGAAGACAGATTGGTGGTAATAGCTGAAAAAATAAAAGAAAAAAAGACCAGTCCGATTACCTATTTTATGGAGAAATGCTTTATGGATGTACAGATGGTTGCAGGCTACCTTGGTTTTTCAAAGTGGACCGTAAAAAGACACATGAAATACAAGGTTTTTTTAAAACTGAAATCGGATGTTCTGAAAAAATATGAAGATTTGTTTGAGATTAGCACAGATGATTTTACAAACCTGTTAAAAGAAAATATATAATATGGTTCTGGATTTTGAGCACAGATGTGCATCGCATTGCGAAAACGGTGCAACAATGAATATTTTCAAGTTCTACGGAGTTAATATTGATGAACCGTTAACTTTTGGAATTGGTTCGGGGATGTATTTCGGTCATATTCCATTTATGAAGAATAATCATTATCCGGTTACTACTTTCAGAGGAAAACCCGGCAAGGTTTTTAAACGTGTTTGCAAACAACTCAATGTTAAATTTGAGATGAGAACGTTTAAAAACCCTGATGAATCAATGGCTGCGCTTGACAGAATTCTTGAAACTGGTAATCCTGTTGGTTTACAGGCCGGAACATTCCATCTTCCTTATTTCCCACCGGAGTACCGTATGCATTTTAATGCTCATAATTTGGTTTGCTGCGGTAAAGAAGGCAATGATTATATCGTCAGCGATCCTGTAATTGAAAAACTTGCAAAAATCAGTTATGAAGATCTGAAAAGAGTAAGATATGCAAAAGGAGCAAATCCTCCAAACGGTAAAATGTACCACATTACAAAATTACCTTCTGAGTATAATTTCCCAAAGGCAATTGTGAATGGTATTAAAATTACAATTCATGAAATGATTGAGATTCCTTTTCCTCTTATTGGCTGTAAAGGAATTAAATATCTTTCAAAAAGAATGAGAAAATGGCCTAAGAAACATGGAAGCCTCGAAGCAGCCCGAAATCTTGCTCAGGTCGTACTTACCCTGGAAGAAGTTGGAACCGGTGGCTCTGGGTATCGTTTTATTTATGGCGCATTCCTTAAAGAAGCAGCTCCTTTATTAAACAGACCTGAACTTCTTGAACTTTCTAAAGAAATGGGTTCTATTGCCAATCAGTGGAGAGAGTTTTCATATCTGAGCGCGAGAAATTGCAAAGGAAGAGGTGAATCAGAGCATACATTCGACTTTCTTGCCGATATGTTGTTGAATATTGCTGAAAGAGAAGAAAATTTGTTTAAAAATCTCAAAGCACTGAAATTAAAATAAATGAACCAGAATAAAATAATTGAGATTAGGAATCTTACAAAATTTTACAAAGGTTCTAAAATCCCTGCCGTCAACAATATATCTTTCTCAATTCAACAAAATGAAATATTTGGGTTACTTGGACCTAACGGAGCTGGTAAAACAACTACAATTTCAATGTTATGCGGCCTTTTTCCACCTACAACTGGTGAAATTACAATTGATGGTATTTCACAAAAAAACAACCCTGACAAAATAAAAAACATCATTGGAGTTGTTCCTCAGGATATTGCACTTTATCAGTCACTTACAGCATTAGAAAACCTGATGTTTATTGGCACAATGTACGGACTTAAAGGAAAAAGTCTCAGACAGAGAATTGATGAATCTATAGAAATGCTTGGACTCACTTCGAGCATAAATAAAAAAATTGCTACTTATTCAGGTGGAATGAAACGCCGTGTTAATCTGGTTGCAGGAATTCTGCACAACCCTAAAATAATATTCCTGGATGAACCAACTGTTGGTATTGATGTGCAATCACGAAATGTTATTTTAGAATACTTAAAAACGTTAAACAGCCAAGGTACAACAATTATTTACACTTCTCATTATATGGAAGAAGCAGAAAACCTTTGTACCAGAGTTGTTATTATTGATAAAGGAGAAATTGTTACTTCAGGAAATCCAAAGGATCTTATTTGCAACAGCG
>CAZELC010000115.1:0-8698 GCA_964512865.1 uncultured Bacteroidales bacterium | reverse complement strand
CAAATGGCACCGGCTCTTTTGAGACTATTCCAGAAATAATTTTATTAAAATCACTTATAGCAACAATATTATTTTCTGATTTTATTTTATTATATGCTTTTTCAATTTCATTAAGCAATGCCAATGGATAAAGATTCTTTCGTATAACCTTTGAAATCAGGTATTTTGCTTTAAAATAATCAATATTTACAAAAATGTTTCGCAGTTCATCCTTAATGCCCTCAATTTTACTTTTAACTTCCAATGGCGTAGTGCTTGAATACCAGATGTCCTCTTCAATGGCGTTCATTACATAAGTCTTTGCTTCAAAGCTAAAATTCTTATCGACAAATCTTTTAAAGTAAACAGGAATACCTTGCATTCCATGATAGAAATCCTTAAATATCAATCCTTTAGAGTTAATAATATTAAGAGCATCTGATGCCAAACTCTGCACAGATTCTTCTATTTTTTTAATATTTTCAGTAATGCCGGAGATGATAACAATAAAATCTTTAACAGTCATATTACTTAAATACTGCATATTATCATGGTAGTTCTCATTAAGGAGATTTGAGGCAAATTGCTTTAGCTCATTAACAAAATCCCATGCTTTATCATCATCAGTTTTAAATTCAATAAATTTTAAAAGTGCATTGGTGATATCTTCATCTCTGTTAGAGAGGCTGATTACCGAATCGACAGCATCAAAAAGCAGGCTTTTATCATCAAGGCTTATTTCATAATCAGCTGATAACCTGAGGTCGTTAGCAAACGAGCGAATAATTTTCTGCACAAAACTGTCGATAGTAGAAATATGAAAATCGGAATAATTATGCAATATTTTTTGTTGAACAACGAATGAATTTTTAATAAGCTTTTCAACCGGGACTTCTGTTTCGGCAGAAATTTCCTTTACAAGACTCATCGCTTTATCATTACCAATAATATCTTCGGAAGTAAAACTCTCAAGGCCTTGCATCACTCTTGTTTTCATTTCGTTAGCGGCCTTGTTCGTAAAAGTTATTGCAAGTGTTCTTTTATAATTATCCGTATCTACCAAAACAAGTTTAAGATATTCCTTAACAAGGCTGTAGGTTTTGCCGGAACCTGCCGATGATTTGTACACTACAAAGTTCTTCCCGTCCATCTGAAATTTTTAAGTAATTAAAATTACGAAAATTAACATTAATCTAATTATTTGGAATAAAATAATTATCTTGTCGGGTGATTTAATGTATTTAACTTAATATAATTAAAGCTTTGATTTGCTGAAATATAACTAAGTGGATATCAGAATTATTTTGCCTTCAGTTAAATCGAATTTATGATTCAAAAAGCTTAATAAAATACGTTTTTAATAATTTGTAAGTCGATAGCATATTTGGCGCAATCAGTAATTTTTTATTAAGAAACTCTTATATGCATTTTGACATTTAATACATTATCGATATTTTTGTTAATTCAATCATTGATTTATTTATGAAAACCATTTTAATAACAACAGCAAACGGAATGTTCGGAAGCAATTTGGCTAAAGAGCTTGCCGGAAATAAAGATGTCTCTTTGCGTTTAATGGTAAGAGATAAAAACAAATGTAAAATAAGCGGTATTAATATAGAAATAGTTTCCGGCGATTTGGATAAACACGAAACCTTAACAAGTGCAATTGAAGGTGTCGATACAATTTTCCTTGCTTCGCCAATGGATGAAAAAATAGCGCAAAGAGAAATTTCTGTTATTGAAATTGCTGAAGCAAAAGGTGTTAAGCATCTGGTTAAACTTCACGGAGCTGTAAAACATGAAGGAGATAATCTAAGCAAGATGCATGGTGCTGTTCTTGAAAGGCTGCAACATTCAGGCATAGGATGGACATTGATATCGCCAAACTCGGTAATGGAAACTTCATTTCTAAGCAATAAAGACACTATTAAATTTGTAAATGCCCTTTTCGGGATATCAGGGCACGCCAAAATTGGTTTAGTAGCTCTTAAAGATATTTCAAAAGCAACTGCAAAAGTGATTTTATCCGAAGGACATTTTGGTCAAAATTATGAACTTACTGGTCCGGCATCAATTTCAATGTATCAAATTGCTGAGATTTTTTCACAAGTCCTTGAAAGAAAAATTAAATATTATGATCTGACTGAGGAGCAAATGATGAAATTGCTTATGAAATATCAGCCGGGAATGAAAAAAGAAGAAATTGAACTTGAAATATTATGTCATTTGAGAGCCTGGAAAAAAGGTAATGCCGATCTCGTTACCGATACATTTAAAAGGCTTACAGGTAATGAGCCAACAAGTTTCAGTGAATTTGTCAAAGATTATTATGATGATTTCCATAAAGGTATGCTTTCAAAAATAATGATATGGTTTATTCAAATGAGCCTTAAATTTTAATCATCTGAATAAGAGAAGAAAATACCTTTAAAATCAATTACCTCCTATTTATGAAAAAACATTTGATTTTATCTTTTTTTTGTTTGTTTTCGATTTTATCATTTTCGCAAAAACAAAACAATATCTGGTATTTTGGCGATAAAGCAGGTATTGATTTTAACTCTGGTTCGGCTAATGTGCTTACAAACAGCAATATGCGATCATTTGAAGGAACTGCTGTCATTTCAGACTCCAACGGCAATTTACTTTTTTATACTAACGGCGGGAAATTTATTCCTTCACCTGCAGATACTTTTTATGGTGGTGTTTGGAACAGAAATCATATATTAATGCCAAACGGCTCTCTTAACGGAACAGGCGGTTGCAATAGTGCTGTTCAGTCATCGCTTATTGTTCCAAATCCGGGAAATCATAATCAGTATTATATTTTTACCACCGATTGCCAGGAGTACCAAATGCTTGGTGGATTCAGATACTCAATTGTGGATATGAGTCTTGACGGTGGTTTGGGTGATATCACTGTTAAAAGTGTTAAAATTCTTGATTCAGTAGCTGAGTCTATTTGCGGAATTATGCACGGTAATAAAACCGATTTCTGGGTTATTGTTCATAAACTTTATACATCGCAATTTTATGCATATTGGATAAATGCTTCCGGTATTCAGCCGCCTGTAATAACTGATATAGGAATGCCTGTTTCTCCAAATGCAGGCCAGATGATGGCAACAATAAACGGAACTAAAATCGGATATTGCATTACTTATAAATCCATGCTTTTTGACTTCAATAAAAACACCGGAGTTTTATCGAACTTTATTAACCTTAACAAAACATCTTGGGGTTGTGCATTTTCATCTAACTGCAGATTTTTTTATACAACATCAAATGATCCACCAGACAGTAAAATATACCAGTTTGACCTAAATGCAGCAAATATTCCTTCAAGTGCAAAAGCAATTCACTCAATTTCACATCCTTATGGGCCAATGCAACTTGGACCCGACAGAAAAATTTATCATGTACCAAATGATTACCCTTATCAAAATCTTGATGTAATCAATAATCCAAACTTATTGGATACTTTATGTAATTTTACCGCAAATGGCTTTTACCTTGGCGGGAAGGTTTCAAAGGGAAGTTTACCGAATTTTATCAGCGGATTTTATGGAAACTGTACTTCCTCGAGCGACATAGAACAAAATAATGAAGATGTCAGGATTTTAGTTTATCCTAATCCAAGCCGTGGAGATTTAAAAATTCAGTTCAATAATTACGAAGGTAAAAATCACAGATTATTAGTTTACAATATTTTAGGAAACACAGTAATGAATATTGAGAACAATAATACAGGTGAGTTTGAAATAAGCAGAAAAAACCTATGCCCCGGAATCTATTATTTTCAGATTTATGAAAATAATAGCCCCAAAGGCACAGGAAGGTTTGTTATGGAATAAAACAAAACTATCTTAAAAGCTGTATTTCAGCTTAATATAAACCTGATCATTATCCATTACTCTTCCAAAGCTAGTTGAAGAGGTACCATCAATTATTCTCGCTCCAAGTGTTATTTCTGCATTATCAACCGGCGAATAAGAAATTTCAGGCATATAGATAAAAGCATGATTATCTCTTATATAGCCATAGTTTCCGATTTGAAATCCTGCATTTAATGGCGAGAGTTTCAATTTTTCGTTCAGAAGCTTCCACTCAACGGCAAGCAGATAATAATCGTTAAGATCATCACCTCTTTCATTGACAAAACCATGCAGATATTGGAAATTAAGATATATTCCATGCTTAAAGTGATAATCAAGACCTAGAATAAACTTTACATAAGGGTTTTTCGAAATAACCAGTGAATCCGGCATAACTGAATCGCCCGGGAACATTGAATTTCTCAAATGACGCTGCATAAAAGTTTCTTCAGGAAGAAAAAGAGCACCTTCACCCCAAACTCCGACTTCTCCCAGCGAACCAGCGAAATCAAGTCCGATAATATTTAAATGCGGATACTCAAGATACGCATTAATATTTGCCGTTGCCTCAGCGTGAAGATCTCCGGGGTTAAAGATAATTGTATCAACCTGAATAAATGTGTTGGTTCGAGTAATAACGGGCAGAACATCACGAGTATAAACATAACTTGCCGAAATATCCCAGTTTTTAATGGATTTTTTGACTTTTAACCCAAAACTTGGGTAATGTTTAATATCTGCCTGCGGCATAATCACGGAATCAACTATTGCACCTTGTTTTAAATAAATCGGGACGTCAATTCCCATAAATTTTGTATATACTTTTTCCGGTAATTGAAAATCAGGTGTAAATGCTGCCGCCCAATCGCTGCCGGGAAAGACTGAAGGTGTAAACCATGGTATTCCAACACCGGTAAATGTCCAGGTGTTTGCATAATAAGTCAATTTTATTGAATTTGACCCGAGATGTCTTCCAAAATCCCAAACATCTTCCAGATCATAAGGATTCAGATTGTCGGTAGGGTTAAATTTATCTGCTGTTCCCCATGCAATACGCTGTCTTCCGACTCTCATATCAAGGTTCTTTGTAAAGAGACCATAAACATCAAAATAAGCTTCTCTCAGTTGCAGATTTATCGGCACAACATTATCAACACTTGAAAGATCGCCGGTATTAACAATTCGAGGAAACTTAAATGTTCGTATCCAAACATCGGCAAAAAACTTCGCCCTGTCGCTCGGATTAAATTCGGCCTTTAAATCAAGTCGGTATTCCTGCCAGTAAAGACTACTATTTTTAAACTTCATCCTGTCATCAGTTTGAATATAGCCGCCCCATGATAACATTTTTGGAATATTTTGCCAAAAATTGTTATTCTGATCTGCTTGTTGAGTGGCATCCTGTTGAACTGAGTCGACAGGTGTGCTGATTAGAGTTGAATCTATCTGTGCATTTGTCATTAAAAATGAAACTATCAGCACAACAAATAAAAGATACTTTTTCATAAATTCCTTATTAAGAAAGGTTTCTACTTCATCAGTTCTCTTTCAGTGAAATTATTATCAGTTAAACCTGTATCAAATTTAACAACAGTCATAACCATTTTTGTTTTTGACCCGGTGCGAAGATCAGCAAGAACTGTTTCCTTTGCAATCTGATATTTTCCGACTTTTTGAATATTTGTAGCTGTCATTATTTTATATAATTTTCCTGCTTTATCATAGTGTTCAATTTTTACTGGATAATTATCTGATGTTCTTGCATACATTATCAGTTTTGAATAATCAGTTGCAGTGCCAGGTTTTGGAGCGAGTTCAAGAACATAATTTCCTCCTTCTGATTTTAAAAACTTCGGGGTCCATTTATCAGAATATTTTTTCGCTTCCATATCTTCATAAGAATAGTCAGTTCCGGCAAATTTTGTATTCTTTACTGAAGATGCGATTTTCCTGGTTTTACCAAAAGCCGGTAAATATAATGTAAGGTTATCACCCGGAAGTGAAAGAAAACCAATACCTTTCTGGTCGGCAGGAGAAAGGAACTTAACAAGTCTCTTGTTACTGCCTAATTGGATTAACGACATTTCTCTGACACTTTGCTTACCCGATTTATCAATTATCGTTATTGTTGTTGACAAAGTTTGATCTTTTGCAGCATTGATATTATTATCAACACCGAGTAAAATTGTTGCTGCATTTTGCGAAAACACTGAACTACATGTTATTGCAAGCATGATTGTCAGTACTGAAATTAATTTTTTCATAATTTTATCTCCTTAATTCATTGATTTGTTATTAATTATTTTTTACTTTTTTATATATTTTTCTTTAACAAGTTTAAGATTGAATATGCTTATTACTGCCGGTAATATTGTAATAGCTCCAAACCCGGAACAAAACATGGTAACGGCTATCAGAATTCCAAACTGTTGTAATGGCATAAGGTTCGCAAAAACGAGGATCAGGAATCCACAAATTATTGTAACAACGCTAATCACAATAGCCTTACCTTTGGTAATAAGGGTATTATAAATTGCATCATTTACTGACAACCCATTTTTTATATAGTAAGTATAAGTTGTAATAAAATGTATGGCGTAATCAATACCAACACCAATTGTTATACTTGCAATAAGCACAGTAGCAATATCAAGCGCAATACCTGTAATTCCCATAAATCCGAAAATAAATCCCATAGTCAGCAAAAGTGGTATCATTCCTACTAAAGCTCCTTTAAATGACCTTAATAAAAGAAGCATACAAATAAAAATGAGAATAATTGAAAGTAACATGCTGTGTATTAGGTTGTTTTTAAGACTATCATCAAAATTGGAATATATTGACTGCATTCCCGTTTTCTGCATTGTAAAAGAAGGATCTTTTATTTTTGAAATATATTCGTCAAGATCTTTATCAATTTCATGATATCTTTTTGTATCAACATTAACCAGTGAAGCCTGTATTATCGCTTCTGTTTTATCATCGTTAACCAGTTGCTTTATCAAATCCTCACCTTCTATTAAAAACCAAAGGTTTGCTACCTTATCTCTGTTATCAGGAATTTTTTTCCCTTCACCCATGCAATCATTCATTTCCTCAATAAAATCAGCTACGGATTGGGAATTTTTAATATCTTTTTGATTGTCAAGATATTCCTGAAATTTCTTCATCTCATTAAGAACTTTTGGATCCTGAATATCTCCTCTTACAATGATTTGAACCGGTACAGATCCTCCAAATTCCTTGTTCATTACAGCAGCAGACTTTCTGATAGCAGAATTAGGGCGAAAATAATTCAAAATATCAATATTATTCTTAATCATTGGAATACCGATAAGAGTAAGAAGCACAATTATTGACGAACCAATAAGTACTGTTTTTCTTTTATGGATGCAAATATGTGCCAGTTTACCAAGCCATCTTTCAAGAAAACCACCTTCACTTTTCTTTCTTCTAACTTTAGGAACAGGCATCAATGTCAGCAATGATGGAATAAAAGTCATCGAAATAAAAAGGTTGAATACCACTCCAAGTGCCATAAAAATTCCAAATTCGCTGATAATATTAAGATAAGCACTGAAAACAAAAGCAATAAAGCCAACAAACATTGTAACACCTGACAATACAACTGCAAGACCGACTTCTGACAAAGCCTCAACAGCATCTTCCTTTTTAGTTCCTTTATTAGTAACTGTATCCCTGAATTTATTTATTATATAAATACCATAAGAACTACCGATAGCATAAAGAACAACAGGGATTGCATCAGAAATCGGCGACAACATGACTCCAAAAATGCTCATTAGCCCCATGCTCCATATTATTCCCATTGCAACTGAGATAACAGGAAGCAATACACCTCGTAAGTTTCTGAAACTCAAAAACAACGAAATTGAGATTACCAGAATTATTAAAGGAGTGAGCAGCAATAAATCCTTTAATATATATTCATAGATATACATTAGCTGAAAAGGAACTCCATTAAGATAAGTTTTTTCTTTTAAGTTCGAATCATCAACAATCTTTTTAAGTTCTCGGGAAACTTCATTTTTATCTTTATCTTCATTAAGGCGGCATACGATGGCAGTAAATTTACCATCTTCAGAAATAAGCCTTCCTTTGTAAAGCTTTTTAGACATCGCATAATCTTTAACCTTGTTGATTTCATCATCGGTTTGCGGAAGATTATACTCATCTATCAATCGCGCTATTTCAAGTCCATTTTCTGTTTTTTTAATGTCAAGGACACTGGTAAGACTGGTAACAAAGTTTACCCCATCGACATTTTTAAACTTATCCGTTAAATCTTTAATATTTTTAAGAGTTTCTTTATTGAAAACACCGTTTTGATTTTCTACAACAACAACAGCAAGCGACGTGGCTGAATATTTCTTACCAATATAATTGAACCTTGCAACAACCGAATCGCTTTTTGGTAATGAGTTTACAATGTCCGGATTGATTTTAAGTCCCGGAATAAAAAAGCTAAAAAAGCCTGTGATTAAAAGAGTTATAACAATAAATGCTACTCTAAACCTGATAATAAATGCTGAAATTTTCTTCATATTCTATCTTTTTAATAAACCATTAAATAATATTTCCAATAAATTATCTATATCATTTACAATTTTATCATTGTTGTCAACTGTTGCCCAGGGAAACTCAAAGCCTTTCATTGCCATAATAATAGCCATAGCAGTGAGATTAACATTTTTCACATTAAAAATATGATTATCAACACCTTCCTGAATTATTTTAGAAATTATTGTCTTTTCCTCATCATCATAACTCTTTCTTATCCTTTCAATAAATCCATAGTTTTCAAAATATTCCTGACGAAA
>CAZELC010000114.1:0-8707 GCA_964512865.1 uncultured Bacteroidales bacterium | reverse complement strand
TTTCACGACCATTTTTTACTGATGCACCTTTTTCTTTCCCTTTTTTCAGAAATTTGGTTTCATAGGGATTGTAAATCAGGTCGAATAATAAATGATCATTTTCTATGAATTCATAAGGAATAGCAGGGCAGGACTCAATGTCGGGAACCATTCCGACAGGCGTTGTATTGATAATAAGTTTGTTCTGCTTAATTATTTTAGAATTTAAATCGTGATAGCTGATAATTTTATTTCCGGTTTTTTCTCTTGAAACTAAAGTAAAGTCAATACCAAGTTTATCTAAAACAAACTGCACCGACTTGGAACTTCCTCCTGTTCCAATAATAAGTGCGTTTTTATGAAATGGTTTCAGAACATTTTTTAATGAAATCTCGAAACCGAAAATATCAGAATTAAAGCCAATGAGAGAAGTTTTATTATTACAGTTTATCACTTTGACCACATTGACACTGCCTGTTTTTTGAGCTGAAATATCAAGTTTATCGAGGTATTTCAAGATTTTCTCTTTATAAGGAATAGTGATGTTCAGTCCTTGGATATTTGTCAAATCATTCTCATTGAAAAATAATTCAATATCGGCATACTCGAAATTAGAATACTCTGCATTGATATTTTTTTTTCTGAAAAACTCAGTGAAAAAACCTTTTGAAAAAGAATGAGATAATGGATAGCCGAGTAAACCGAAGATCCTTTCTGTCATTTTAATGTTTTTGTGCTTTAGCTTTTTTCTTGTTTGAGTAAAGCTTGTAAACATAATAAGCGAAGACAATAATCAGGGCACCGACCACGAAATAATCTATTATATGGCTGTATTTCATGATTTCCGACCAGTTTTCCTGAAGGTAGAAACCAGCAATGGTAAGTATGGAATTCCACATTGCAGCACCTATTAGTGTATAAATGGAAAACTTAACAAGATTCATTCTGCCCATGCCTGCAGGTATAGATATTAGATGCCTTACAACAGGGATAAATCTGCATACAAAAACTGTAGCTTCTCCTCTTTTTGCAAACCATTTTTCTGTGATGTCAAGATCATGTTTGTCGAGCAGGAGATATTTTCCCCATCTTTCAACAACAGGTCTTCCGCCTTTGGCGCCCATCCAGTAACCTATCAGCGATCCGATAATACTTCCAAGTGTGCTGAAAAATATTACACCAAGCCACGACATATTTCCTTCGTGAATAAGCATTCCGGCAAACGGCATAACAGCTTCGCTGGGAATAGGTGCAACCATACTCTCAAGCATCATCAACACCATAATTCCGATATATCCGGTTGTGTCGATAAAGTTGGTTGCGAAATTCGCTATCATTTGTGTAAGGCTTGCACTTGTCTCACCAGAAACATGTTTTACCGTATCAGCAACTGCAACAATTTTTTGAAGTAATATCATAGAGTTTATTTTAATGCAAAAATAATTTTTATTTTAAAGGTGGCAAAAAATCGTGGAAGGTATCGCCACGCAATCCTAACCTTAGAGTTTCAAGGGCGATAATCTCATTTGATGCGATATTGCCAAGATTTACATTTGACCCGAATTTTTTTATGAACCAAACCTGTTGTGTTTTCAATGGAGCTTCCCAAATTATCTTATCAATATCAATATTCCCTGAAATAGAATCAATAAGGTCAGTTTCGGCTTTCCCTGTTGAATTATAAATGCCAACATTACCACTCTCACGTGCTTCGGCAATAACTTTAAATGAGCCTGCATTAAGTTCATTCTTCATCATGTTAACCCATGTCTGTGGCGAAAAATGTACCTCGGCATCTTTGGAACCAACTTCTGAAAGCACCATGAAGTTTTGAGATATTCTGTGAATAAAACTAAGTTTTTCATCATGACCTATTGCAATACAGCCATCAGAAATTTCAACAGTTTCAAGTTTTAACCTGTCAACCAATCTCAGATAATCATCAATCATATTTCTTTCAATGAAAGCTTCGAAAAGTGTTCCGCCCAGGTAAACGCGGATTCCCGCTTCGTGATAAACAGCTATTTTCTCTTCAAGTTTATTTGTGATTAAAGATGTGCCAAATCCAAGTTTAACAAAATCTATAAGGTGGTGAGCTGCCGAAACCATATTTGCAGCTTCATTAACACTTAAGCCTTTGTCCATAACCATTGTAATACCTGACTTACGCTGTTTTATCGGACGTTCAGGCAAATCAGGAAGTGAAAAATTCATATTTTAATCTTTGTTAGTATAAAGTTCAATAAGACCGGTAATCCTTATGTCATTAATAAGTTCGGGTGCATATTCTGCAAGTTCATTGTGTTTCTCCGGTTTCAGGTTTAATGCATCTTCCAAATACATGAAAGCCTGAGAGTCTTTGCCGGTTTTAAAAAGATACGCTGCCAGTCTGAATAACAGGCTTGCATCTTTACCTGCTTGTTCCATGCCTTTCATTATTACCTCAATAGCTTTTTCTTGCTGATTTAGTTCAAAATAGGCATCAGAATAATCGAGCCAGATTTCAGGGATATCGGGTGAAATTTCAACTACTTTGCTATATGATTCAAGAGCATCATTAATTAATTCCAAATTATATTGAACATCACCCAGCATATACCAGAAGTTAGGATTTAGCGGGTCGGAATCAACAGCCTTTTTCATGTAGAACAATGCTTCTTTTGCATTGCCGTCTTCTTCTAAAATTGAGCCTATTCCCATCCATGCTTCAGAAAATGAATCATCAAGTTCGACAGCCTTTTTGTAATAATACATAGCTTTTTCTTTATCAGCCATTTTTTCATAACATTCTCCTATATAGAAATATGTTGTGGACTCGGCGTCTTCAAGCTCAAGTGTCTCTTCATAAACTGCAATAGCTTCTTCAAATCTGTTAAGGTTTGCAAGAGCATTTGCCTTGTTAAAATATGCCGATGAAAAACTATCATTTATTGCAATGACATATTCGTTAGCTTCAATGGATTTCTCATAAAGTTCAATATTGCTGTAAGCAATCCCTAGATTAAACCATGCTGCTTCCGAATAAGGATTTTTATCAATATATTGATTGAAAAATTTGATAGATTCTTCTGTGCGGTTAACAACTTCAAAACAATATCCAATCTCATAAAGAATTGAATCATTTTCGGGGTCAAGTTCAATGGCTTTTTTCAGGTTTGATATGGCTTTATTGTAATTGCCGAGGTTTTCGTACTCAAAGGAAATATACATGTAAATCTCCGATGGATCGAAATAATCGTTTTTCAAAACTATTTTAAACTGCTCAATAGCTTTTTCATATTGCCTTAACTGACTGAAAATATTTGCCTTCAGCAGATAGTAATCGAACATGTCTTCATTAAAGCCGGTTTCTTCAATTTTGTTAAGAAGTGAAATTGCATTGTCTGGCTTGTTTGAATTAGCAAGCAGTTGTGCTTTTTTTAAAAGAAAAGTTGTGGAATTTGGATGTTGTTCTATAGCCATTTTAATGGCATAACCAGATTTGTCGAGATTGTTTTCATCAAGGTAAAAATCTATGATATCTTCAAATTCGCCGACATCAAAATAGTACAATTCTTTTCGTACAAGCATTTCTTCAAATCTGTCGATCAGCTCCCGCAGTTCTTCGCTCTCTTCATATCTATTGTACGATTCCATTCAACTATCTTTAATCTCTATAACTCTTTAATCTCTATAACTGCAAAGATACAAATTTTACGTGAATCTATCAACATTTTTATGCTGTTCAAAAATTTTGTTAAAAAATAATTAATCATTTTATTTTTGATGGCGGCAATGTTTATATTTTTGCACAGGATATAACTAAAGGTATAAAATGACACTTATAAAATCAATTTCCGGTATAAGAGGAACAATAGGAGGGAAAATTGGCGATAGTCTTACACCTGCCGATATTGTTAAGTATTCGGCAGCATTTGCAACCTTCATGAAAGCATCTCTTGACAAAGAAAAACTGGAAATAGTTGTTGGACGTGATGCCAGGATTTCAGGTCCAATTGTCAGTCAGATGGTATGTGCAACACTTAATGCTATGGGCGTTGATGTTGTTGATATCGGACTTACTACCACGCCTACAACCGAAATTGCCGTTACTGAGCTTAAAGCTGATGGTGGAATAATAATAACCGCAAGCCATAATCCAAAAAACTGGAACGCACTTAAGCTACTTGGCAATAAGGGAGAGTTTCTTACCAATGATGAAGCGGCCTCATTGCTTAAAATGGCAGAGAAAGAAGATTATATGTTCAGCGAAGTAGGTAAACTTGGAAAATACAGAACTCTTGAAACACTTATCGACAGACATATTGAGATGATTCTTGCACTGCCGCTTGTTGATACAGAAGCAATAAAAAATGCCAAGTTTAAAATAACCGTTGATTGCGTTAATTCAACCGGTGGTCTTATTCTTCCTAAGTTATTGAAATCACTTGGTGTTGCAAAAGTTGAAGAGCTTTATTGCGAACCTACAGGAATTTTTCCGCATAATCCCGAACCTTTACCTGAAAATCTTGGTGAGCTTTCTTCTGCAGTGAAAAAGAATAAATCTGATGTCGGATTTGTAGTAGATCCTGATGTTGACAGGCTTGCTATTGTTTGTGAAGATGGTGAGATGTTTGGTGAAGAGTACACTCTTGTAGCTGTTGCGGATTATATCCTTATGAACAAAAAAGGAAATACTGTCTCTAATCTTTCATCTACATCTGCTTTGCGTGATGTATCCGAAAAACATGGTTGCAAATATTTTACATCTGCTGTAGGTGAGGTAAATGTTGTTGCTGTGATGAAGGAAGTAAATGCAGTAATTGGCGGCGAAGGAAATGGCGGTATTATTTACCCTGAACTTCATTATGGTCGTGATGCACTGGTTGGCGTTGCGCTTTTTCTTTCACATCTTGCTAAAGCAAAAAAATCATGCTCTGCATTAAGAAATAATTATCCCGACTATTTTATCTCAAAAAATAAAGTGGAAACCTTTGTTCAGACTGATATTATAGAAATACTTGACAAAATAAAATTAAAATACAAATCTCAACCAATAAATACTGTTGATGGATTGAGAATAGATTTTGACAAAGAATGGGTACATCTCCGAAAATCTAATACTGAGCCTATTATCAGAATATATTGTGAGTCTGATTCTATCATAAAAGCTGAGCACCTTGCCAAGAAGCTTATTCAGGATATAAAAGATATTATTAAAAAGCAGATGAGCAATGTGGATGATTGATATTATCAATTAACAACCATTGTATTATGATTTATTTCGACAACGCTGCGACTACCAAGCCTGATATAGAGGTAATCAAAATTATGAACGAGGTGCTTTCTGATATATACGGAAACCCTTCTTCAACACATACGATTGGAAGAAAAGCCAAAGTTTTAATTGAAGATTCCCGAAAGAAAATTGCCGGTTATTTTAATGTTACTCCTTCTGAAATATTTTTTACTTCCTGTGGCACTGAAGCTGCTGTTACTGCTCTTACAGCTGCTGTCAGAGACCTTGGAGTAAAATGTATTATTACTTCTCCTCTGGAGCATCATGCTGTTATTCATACTGCTGAGGCTTTAAAATCATACAGTCATATCGAATTGAAATATGTGAAAGTTGATTCAAAAGGACGTATTGATATGAATAACCTCCAGGAACTGCTGGAAACATCTGACGACTGCCTTGTGGCACTTATGCATGTAAATAATGAAATCGGAAGCTTGCTCCCACTGAAAAATGTTGCAGAGCTTTGTGAGAAGCATAATGCATTATTCTTTTGTGATACCGTTCAGACAATAGGAAAATATAAAATTAACCTTCGCAATATTAAAATACATTTTGCGGCATGCTCCGCTCATAAATTTCATGGTCCAAAAGGATGCGGTTTCCTTTATGTTAATTCGGATATAAGAATCAAAGCATTACTGAATGGCGGAGGTCAGGAGCGGAATATGCGCTCAGGAACTGAAAACCTTTATGGAATCGCCGGCATGGCAAAAGCTCTTGAAGTAGCTTACAATGACCTTGATGAAAAAGAAGCTTATATTTCCGGTCTTAGAAAATATATGATTGAAAGGTTGAAAACTGAAATTAATGGAATTACCTTTAACGGAGATATAGAAAGGAATTGTTTGTATAATCTTGTAAATGTTTCTTTTCCGTTAACTAAAAATTCCGATATGCTGCTGCAAAAATTAGATATTGCAGGCATTGAAGTTTCAGGTGGTTCGGCATGCAGTTCAGGAGCTTCGACAGTTTCTCATGTTTTAAAATCCATAGGTTCAAACATTGAAATGATTCCTGTGCGGTTCTCCTTTAGCAAATTCAACACAAAAGAAGAAGTTGACATTTGTATAAAAACTCTTAAAAACTACTTCTGAGCATATTTCTAAATTCAGAATTGTACTAATTTATAAATTAGCTGAGTTTTCTGTTTATCATGCTTTCCGTAATTTTATAACTTTTTGGATAGATAAGTTTTGGCACTTTAGTTCCGACTATTATTTCAAAATCGTTGAAATTGAGATCAGAAGGGTGAGAAATAAAGGATAAAGTTCTTTTTCCTTCTTTTAGAATTATTGTCTGTTTTGTAATGCCATTATTATATAAACTTGTTCCATACCTTGGAACAAAAATTCCTTCTATTTCTTTCCAGCAGATGTCCTTTTTATATTCAGGCAGGTTGAGTTTTTTGTCGATGCTTCTTATACTCATCTTTTCATCATCACAAATTATTTCACATTTCCTGTTGAATATGAATGAAATCGGGAAAAGCAAAATAACCATTACTGCCAATGGAATCATGTAACCGACAAATTCAGGAAAGGCAGTTTGTTTTATTAAGAAAACCGGAATATATAATAATCCGCAAAAAATAAGAACGATTATCAAATACTTTATTAAGATATGATGTGGGTCCTCAATTACGATAGTAAAATTCTTATGCATAAAATTTTTCGTTAATATGAATCTCAAAAATAAAAGAAATTGCATTAGAACAAAAAAAATGAAACTATTTTATTCTATATATCTGATTTTTGCATTGTTAATATTTGTGATTTTGCTATTTTTACCCTTCAAATAGTAAATATGGAAAAAAATTTACAGCATAGCAAAGGCGTTTATGGAAAAGTAATTTCTTCAAGCATAGCAGGCAATCTTTTAGAATGGTTTGATTTCGCGTTGTACGGTTATATGGCGCCATTCATAGCGCCAAAATTCTTTCCGAATGAAAGCAAGCTTGCTGCTACATTGTCGGTATTTGCAGTTTTTGCAGTCGGTTATTTTGCACGTCCCGTTGGAGCTCTGGTTTTGGGGCGTGTAGGAGATAAAATAGGCAGAAGGACATTATTGTTTATTTCTATAATGATTCTTGGCTTATCAAGTTGTGCCATCGGATTGCTGCCTACTTTTGAAACAATAGGAGTGTTTGCACCTGTATTATTGGTAATACTAAGATTGGCACAGGGATTTTCTGTGGGTGGTGAATATACGGGCTCAATGACTTATACTTCCGAATTCTCTATGAGAAAAATGAGAGGTTTTATCAGCAGCTTCTCAACGACAGGCACCATGCTTGGAATTCTGCTGGCCAGCGGTGCAGCCTGGAGCACAAGAATGATACTGGGAGATGCTGTTCTTGCCGATTGGGGTTGGAGAATACCATTCCTGTTTGGAATAATTGTGGCATTTTTTGGTGCAATGATAAGAAGAAGTATTCCGGAGACAAAAGATATACATTCGGAATGTTATGTTTCAACTGGCGAAAAAACTGTGCTTGTAGTTTTGAAAAAGTATTGGAAAGATATAGTAAAGATTATTGGCATTGTTACAGGCGCAAATGTGGCTCTTTATATAGTTTTTGTTTATGCTGTTGATTTCAGTATTGACAGGCTTGGCAGTTCAAATGTTGAAATTATGAATTCAATAGGCTTGGCAATAACAATTCCGACAACAGTTATTGGCGGCTGGCTCTCTGATAAATACGGAAGAAAGAAAATATCTCTTATCACCAATTTGTTTATAATCATTATTTCAATTCCTGTTTTGTATATGTGTTTGTTTTTTGATTCAACATTTATGGATGCGAATATCGGTTATCAGTATATCTTTTTAGCCGGGCAGATTTTAATGGCAATTCCGATAGGTTTGGTTTTGGGTGTGCAGGGTGCAATGGTTGCAGAGTTGCTGCCAAAAGATGTCCGATGTACGGTTTTTTCTGTTGCTTATAGTCTGGCAATGGCATTATTTGCCAGTACATCTCCAATGGTTGCAGCCTGGATGCTGCATTTGACAAATGATGCCATTTTACCGGCATTGTATATTATGCTTTGGGTTGTTATTGCAGTTATTTGTATTGTCCGTTCACCGGAAACAGTGGGGAAGGAGATAAATTAATTGATTTTTTATAAGGAATTATTTTGAGAAGATAGCTGATATTTGATTTACTTTCAGAAGATTATATGATTACATTAGTTTTTGATAAATTAATCGTAATATGGATAATCTTTATCAAAGAAATTAACTACGACCATTAAGTGATAATCACCTTTCCCCCCAAGGAAATTAAATTCTACTTTTATTTTCATTCCTTTATAATTTTTCCATCTTGCTTCAATTACATCATAACCATAATGATGCTTTTTTGAAGGGTCAACGAATTTTGTGTTTCCATTTATTAGCGTATCCGGCTTACCGAAAAGCTTTGTATAATCATTTATAATCTGATTTGCCGCC
>CAZELC010000113.1:0-8722 GCA_964512865.1 uncultured Bacteroidales bacterium | reverse complement strand
AGCTATGTATTTCCTAATCAGACGAATCCCTTCCCTTATGAATCAGTGAGAGCATATAGCAGTGCTGTTGCAGCAATTGACCAAAATTTTGTGGCAATAAAAGTTGGCGATGTTAACAATAGTTGGGATCCTGCAGTTTTAAAAGCTACAAGCACCGGCACGGTTGCATTTGAAGCCGGAAACAGACAAGCTCAGGAGGGCGATATTATTACTATTCCGGTTAGAGTAAATAACTTCACAAGTATTAGCGGATTCCAGTTCAGTATGACATGGAACTCCAGCGTGCTAGAATTTCAGGAAGCTAATAATGCAGCTCTTGACATGAGCTATGGGACTCTGCACACCTCAGAAGGAACTCTTACAACATTATGGAGTACAGAAGACTTAAACGGAAATACTTTACAGGATGGTAGTATTATTTTTGAATTGAAATTCAAGGTATTAGGACATGCAGGGGAATCATCAGCAGTTAGCATTAACTCTGAATTGACTTCTCTTGAAGCTTATAATAACAATCTTGAAAGTCTTACATGCAATGTGAATGAAGGAATTGTAGATGTAATAAGTATTACTTCCGTTGAGGAAACAGGTGCAGGAAACTTCGGTTTAATGCAGAACAACCCGAACCCATTCTCTGATAAAACTGAAATTATTTTTTCAATACCTGATGAAGGACAATATGATATTGCAATATACGATGTTATCGGTACAAGAGTCAGAGATTACAGCGGCTCTTACAGCAAAGGAAAACAGACTATTATCTGGGATGGAAGCAATAACAACGGTATGAAGATGAGCAATGGAACATATTATTTCATGGTAAGAGATGACAATGAAGTAAGAGTGAGAAAAATGATATTGATTAAGTAGTTAATCTGCTCAATCACAAATCATTTATGTAGTTATGAATTTATTTGAATATTATAATTAAATGAAAAAAAGAATAGCAATTTGCATTTTTCTCATACAACTGATAGCATTTAACCTGTCGGCCACTGTATCGCTTATCATGAAACATCATGATGCTGCAGCTGGCTCACAGGTAACTGTACCTGTCAGAGTTAAAGACTTTATAAATATCATTTCGGTGCAGGGAACAATAAGTTTCGATCCTTCAATATTAAGTTTTGTTTCAGTTCAACAGTTTGGCATTTCAGGAATGAATGCTGCCAATTTCGGAACAACACTTACCTCTTCCGGAAAAATACTATTCTCATGGTATGAGAGCAATCTAATACCACAAAACCTATTGGACAGCAGTATCTTATTTTCCATCAAATTTGATGTTATCGGAACGAACGGACAATATAGTGATATCACATTTGACAACGTTCCAACTCTTATGGAAATAGTTAACAATACCACCGTTTCACAAAATCTGAATCTTGTAAACGGAGTTGTGCATGTGAACACAGTCGTAATACCATACGATCTTTCATTAATAGTTGATAAAAAAACCGGTAACGCAGGTTCACAATTATCATTGCCCATAAAAGGAGTTAAATTTAAGAATATCAACTCACTGCAGGGCACAATACTTTTTGATCCGGCTATTGTATCTTTTGTTGGAACGGGTTCATACAATCTTCCCGGGCTTAGTTCTTCAAATTTCGGGATTACACAGATAAGCAGCGGTAAACTAATGTTCTCATGGAACGATGCAACTTTGCAGGGACAAAATATTTCAGACTCAGGAACTATTTTTACTGTGCTGTTCGACTTGGTTGGGAACCCCGGTGATATTTCGATTGTCAGCTTCGCTTCTTCTCCAACACCGGTTGAAGTTACTGATTCGCTTTCGCACACATTAAATCCCGATCTCATATCCGGTCAGGTAAAAATCTCAGGTTCTCCTGCATACCAACAACTCACAATAGATGCCGATTCGGTAACAGCAACAACCGGAATGCAGGTTGTTGTTCCGATAAGAGCTTTTGATTTTCAGAATCTGTATTCAATCCAGGGAACAATACAGTTTAATACTGCTGTGGCAACTTATGCAGCGGTTGAACAATTTGGCCTTTCAGGAATGGATATTTCAAATTTCGGCACAACATTGACAAATAGTGGTAAACTAATGTTTGCATGGTCGGATCCTGCACTTTCAGGAATTTCAGTTGCAGATTCATCAGTACTTTTTGCAATCAGATTTAATGTTATTGGTGCACTTGGAACATATTCTGATATTAATTTCATTGAAACACCTACACCATCGGAATTTGTTGATAATGGTCTTAACACACTTAGTTATACTCTTAAATCGGGTAAAATTATTGTTACTTCTGACATAATTCCAGGATATACAATTAGTGGAAAAACCAGATATGCCGGAAAAGCTAATGCCGGAAGTCCGCCTCCAAATGCGCCGTCCTACGATGCGCTAAAATATGATATTGACGGAGTTTTGGTAATTTTAAAATCATTACCCTCATATACAGAGGTTGCAAGGGATACAAGCGATAATCATGGTAACTATAGTTTTTCTAATATTCCCGAAGGATCATATATGCTTAGTTATGACAAGCTTACTGCTGATACTATGCAAATGGTTAATGAAGTTACTGCACTCGATGCAGCTTTAATGAAATACTTTATTGGTTGTGATACAAATTCTGACCCTTCAAAGAATTTTGGATGGATATATAAAAAAGCAGCAAACGTAAATAACAGCGCTTCAATAACAGCTCTTGATGTTTCTCTGATAAAAGCAAAAATCGGCTCTCCATACGATCCATCTAAGAACTTCCCTAAAGGAAATTGGGTTAATTTAGATACAATTATTATTGTTTCAGGAGGAGATATCAATGCAAACCTTAAAATAATTGGCTATGGAGATTTTAATGCTTCAAGTACAAATTATAAAGATTCTGCAAATACCTGGAGCTTACTGAAAGCGGATAATCAAAATAAAAATATTATCTATAATACTGAATCAGTTTTAAATACAATAAATCCTGATTATTTTGAATTACCATTAAAGATTAGCAAAGCTGTAGACGGATTTACATCATTGGGACTTGAGCTTAAATATCCTGATAATGATTTCAAACTTATTTACGCAGAAATGCAAGGAAATTCAGGCAAATTTGATAATTCAGGTCCGGAAATTATTACAGATAATAACGACTTGCTTGTTACTGACCATGACGGAGTTATAAGAGTTGTTTTTGCAACTACAGAACATTTTGATGCAATTGAAAATGAAGAAATTATCAGACTTGGTTTTGTAGCAAAGCAAAGAAATCCTTCAATATTTCCTGAGTTTTCTCTGTCAGGGACAGGTGAAATTGGAAATATTAATGGTGAAACAATCGATGATGCTTATCTTTTAATGCCAACGGTAATTTTCAGTTCGACAAACGCAAATCCTAAGGAATTCAAGTTTAATTGCTATCCTAATCCATTTAATGAAAATGCTTTTATTTCATATAATTTGGTTTCTAATGGTTTGGTGAATCTTTCAGTTTATAATATTCTTGGAGAAAGAGTTTCAGAGATACTAAACGAATATCAAACTTCAGGTGACCATCAAGTTAAATTTTCACAAAATGAACTTCCTTCAGGAATTTACACCTTTAAACTTCAATATACAGATAACAGTAATAATACAAATATTCTTACAATAAAAATGATCAAATAACTCAAATGCCAAAAATTATGAAGAAGATTTATTTATTTGTTTTCGCTTTAACCCTTTTGCAATTTAATTCATTTGGACAAACGAATGAAACCAAAACAGCGCCAACTGTTATAATTCAAACTATTGCAGCTGCAAACATCGGTAATATTACTGTAAATGTAAATATGACTGGGTTTTATAATAATGTAGGCTCATTTCAGTGGACTATTAAATTTGATTCAACTATTTTACAGTATCAAAGCACATCAAACTGGGCTTCAGGTATTTCAGGTGTTGGATTACAACAACCTACTTCTGGAAAATTAACGATGGTATGGGCAGAAGCCAGTCCTTTGCTGGTTAATGGCGTACTTTGCACAATAAATTTTAATTACCTCGGCACCCCTACATGTGCTGATGTTAAATTCACTGATAACCCAACTGCCAGAGAGATTACAGACGCTACTAATGTTTACTCAACAGTAAATTATATAAATGGTCAGGTTTGCCAGAACACAGTAGGAATTGAAGATCTGAATGCAAATAATAAAATTAATATTTTCCCAAATCCAAGTAATGGCAACTTTATGGTCAATCTTCCGGTTAACGGTGAAGAATCAGAAATAGAGATATTTAATAATATTGGTGTAAAGGTTTACGAAGAGCATATTGCCGCAGGTTTTGATCAGGTGAATCTTAAACTTAATCTTTCATCAGGGCTTTACATTATAAAAGTTATAAACCAAAAATATTCAAGTAACGAGACAATTGTAATAAATTAGTTTTTATGATAAAATACGATAACAAAGATTGGTTCAGGCAGTTATTTGCTATTAAAGGAACTGTTATTGGAAATATTTATGGTCGCGTAATTTTCTTTATTCTATGGACCACATTAGTTTGCATTATTTATCACAAAGGCTATCTTAGTGAAAATGAAAAGATTGACATGGTGGTTTTTAATGTCGTCGGACTTGCACTCGGTTTGCTGCTTGTTTTCAGGACTAACACTTCTTATGATCGCTACTGGGAAGGAAGAAAACTTTTGGGTTCATTAACTAACTCCACAAGAAATGCTTCTATTATTCTGAATAAAATAACACCAAAGGAAGATAAAGCTGCAAGAGAATATTATTACAAAATGCTCTCTTCATTTTTTTATGCTACAAAAGAACATCTCAGAGATGGAGTTAAAGAAGAACATATCCAACAATTTATGCCGGATGAAATTAAATCGGAAATATTGCAACACAGACATATTCCCATTGCAATACTTGATAAACTTGTAACAAAATCAAATGAATTTAAAAAATTACCTGCAGTTTCCGAGGCTGATATGATCGCATTAAATAATGAGCTTTTCAACATGAGCAATAATCTTGGTGGCATGGAAAGAATAAAAAATACTCCGGTGCCATTCGCTTATGCGTCTCATTTACAGTTTTTTGTAATGTTGTACTTTATTACTCTTCCTTTTGGATTATACGATAAATTT
The DNA here is from genome assembly GCA_964512865.1 of uncultured Bacteroidales bacterium. GTDB lineage: Bacteria > Bacteroidota > Bacteroidia > Bacteroidales > CAIWKO01 > CAZELC01. The sequence goes on along the minus strand of CAZELC010000113.1, from coordinate 3,608 downwards.
CATTGGTTATCAGTTCCGGTCATTGGAATAGTATCATTTATTTTATTGGGAATTAATGAAATAGGTGTTGAAATTGAAGATCCTTTCGGTGATGACCCGAATGACCTGCCATCAGATACTCTTTGTGAAAATGCTGAAAAGCTTGTAAAGGATATTTTGCTTTAGATCAGGCGTTTTTTATCATATTATAATGACATCTTAAGACATCATTATTTTGAGTATCACGCAGGTGAATACCGTTACCACGACACCATTTGAACTCTTTGCAATCACTGCAAGTGCCGGTTTTAGCCCACTGCCTGTCACGCATTTTTGAAAATTTGTTTTTCCAAACATCAATAAAACTGTCTGTGTAAATATTTCCCTGAGTGAAACTGTTTCTGTCAATATTAGGGCAGGCACATATAGAACCGTCAGCAAGAACAGAAGCTATGTTTATTCCCGCACGGCAGAAAAAGTATCCGTCTCTGGCTTCAGTTTCAAAATTGCCCAGAAAACCTTCACATCCGTAAGAAGCAGCTATTTTACCTTCTTTTCTGGTTTCCTTTATAAAATCCATTATCTGAACAAACTGTTTATCAGAAATATTAAGCAAGGGATTTTCTTTTGCGCGACCAATAGGGCATATTGTAAAAACACGCCACCTCTTTACACCCAAATCAATGAGTAATGTCTTTATTTCATTAAGCTCATTTATATTTCTCTGATTTACACAAGTTACTACATCAAAAGTAAAATCCTTTTCGGAAGCTATTATTTTTATTGCATTTATTGCTTTGTCATAACTTTGTTTATTGCCTCTAAGCCAGTTGTGATTCTCTTTTAAACCATCAAGGCTAATTGTCATTGATCTCAAACCGCTGTTTAACAAATTTCTGAAACGCATTTCTGTAAGAGCGTAACCGTTAGTTACAAAACCCCACGGATAACCTTGCTTATAAAGTTCTTTGCCACATTCTTCCAAATCATTTCTCAAAAGAGGTTCGCCGCCGGTAATAACGACCATAATTTTATTTGGGTTGTAATGCTCACTTATTTCTTTGGTAACTCTAAGGAAATCGGCAGCTGGTAAATCCTTAAGCTTATTATCTGAATGGCAGTCACTTCCGCAATGAAGACAATTAATATTACACCTTAATGTACATTCCCAGAATAAATAACTTAATTCATGAAGCTCTGTTTGAACATCAACATATTTTTTAAATACGTTTAGTGCAATTCTTTTTTTAAAAGAAGGTTTGTAATCTTTCAATTCCGCTACTTTTTTTGAAATTCAGAAGTTGGCGGACCATATTTACAAGGCTGATCATGATGATTCACCTTTGTGGTTTTACAAGCCGACATGCTTGTTACGCCAACCAGAAATAATAAATACATGATAAATTGAAAGAATTTTCTCTTTGATCGAAGGACTTTTATTCTCATATTAATTTCTGATTAAATCCGTATTTATCTGTTTCTCTTTATTATTAACATCTCTGAAATTTACAGTAAAATCTATTTTTCGTGTTTTGAAATTACCACCGCTTTGCGAAGGATTATTTATTTTAAAACGGATCGTAAAGTTTTTATCAGTTGTTGCAGTTTTATACAAGGTATATTCACCTGCTGAATTTGTTGTTGTATATATAGAATCATGGTAATACTGGTCAATAAGAGTTACTCTAACAGCTGGAATTGGTTTAAGAGAATCAGCAGAAATAACTTTTCCGAAAAACTCAATCTCATTATATTCTTCGGCAGGTGCACCATACATTGCAATAATATTATCGTTATTAGTATTACAAGACGCAAACACCGTAATTACTCCAATAAATGCCAGAAATTTTAATAAATTCTTATAAAAGATTAATTTTACTTTCATTATAATAAGTCATTATTGTTTCTTCCTTCTTTTAGTTTCATCGCAGGGTGCAGCACCCATGCTTTCCATATAAATTAAAATGTTATCAGGATACTGGTATGATCTGCGCCATTCACTTTTGTTCACGAGATTAAATAATGTTTTATCAATGTGCAGTTTAATCGTTTTTTTCTTAAACCAACCTAGATTTGCTGTGCTGTCAATATCTTCAACGGTTATATCAATATCATCATCAAGCATTTCCTTTCTAAGTGTAAAATAAAAGAGACCATCAGTGTCTGTAAATTTCTTAAAATCTGGGATATTGTAAACTTTCTCATTATCAATAAGATTGATTTTAATACCAGGTATTTTAAAATCGCAATCCAGTGATAATACGGCTCCTGAAACAATATAATCTTCTTCAACAATTCCATACTGAGCAGCAACTTTAAAAGAGAAACCCATTAAAAGACCAATCGTCGCAAGGAAAAATTTGAAGCTTTTCAGGTAAAAAAGTTTTAGTTTTCTCATCAGAAGTTTTTTCATCAAATATAATATAAACTTATAAAAATTCAAAATTTTTCAAATACTCCTAGCCCGAATAAAGCAAAATCATACTTAACAGGATCGTTTGGATCAAATGCTAAAAGGCTACCAGTAAGTTCTTCAACAGCTTTCCAGTCATTTTGATTTCGTTTCAGAAGTCCGAGCTTACGTCCTACATTTCCTGAATGTACATCAAGCGGACAAAAAAGCTGTGATGGTCTAATTGATTTCCAGATTCCGAAATCAACACCTGCATTATCTTTTCGCACCATCCACCTTAAAAACATATTAATTCTTTTGGCTGCTGAGTTTTTTTCCGGATCGGAAATATGCCGCAATGTTCTTTTATCAGGCTTTAACTCAATAAAAACATTTCTGAAATAAATTATCGAATCTTTGATACCATATCCGTCAACAATTTTTTTTGAGAATACAGATTCAAGTCCATTATGATTTTTGTAAATATTCTGAAGTGATTTAAGAAAAAATGTGCAATCTTCTCCATTATAAGTTCTATGAACAAACTTCTCGAACCTGCAATAATCAACAGGTTCAGCATTTAAAATAAATTCATGAGGTGCATCATCCATCAATTCCATCATTTTTGAAGCATTTTTAATAATTGATATACGTTGACCCCAAGCTATTGTAGCAGCAAGAAAGCCGGCAATTTCAATATCTTCCTTTTTATTGAAGCGATGTGGGATGGAAATGGGATCAGACTCAATAAATTTTGGATTATTGTACTGGAAGTATTTCTCTTCCAGAAATGAAAACATCTCGTCTTTTGGCAACATAGTCAAGATAAAAAAAGCAGCCACAAGGACTGCTTTTCATTTTTTTAGATTCTATAAAAGATGAACCGGTTGAATTATTTCCATGCCGCGCTTAACAGCATTTTCATTTTCCGGTATCATATTATGATGGCGTTTTGGGAGCGATTTTTCAAGTCCTTTACGAATAAACTCAGTTGAAACTACTGGTTTTATCTTCAGGAATCCGCCCAGAACCATCATATTGAAAACCTTTTGCATGCCAAGTTTTGCAGCTTCGTCATTAGCGTCAATACGATAAATATTGATATCCTTTCTTTCCGGATGACGGGTAATTCCGTTACCGTCGTATATTAGCAGACCGCCCGGTTTTACTGTTTTCTCAAACTTATCCATCGACTGCTGATTGAGAATGATAGCAGTATCGAAAACATTCAGTGAAG